>PXAI01000183.1 GCA_003567135.1 Balneolia bacterium
CGATGCGCTGATTCACTTCGGGAAACCGTAATGTTAAGTGTTAGACGTTGAAGCGAAAGTGCATTACATCGCCGTCTTTCACGATATACTCTTTACCTTCTGATCGCATCTTCCCTGCTTCTTTGGCGGCCTGCTCCGATCCGGTTGCGACATAATCATCAAAACCGATCGTTTCGGCGCGAATGAATCCACGTTCGAAATCGGTGTGAATTACTCCCGCAGCCTGTGGCGCTTTGAATCCGTTACGGATAGTCCATGCGCGAACTTCTTTTTCGCCGGCGGTGAAGTAAGTAATCAGGCCTAAATCGCGGTAGGCGGCGTGGATAAGCTGATCAAGCCCGGCGCTTTCGATGTTGAGCTCTTCCAGAAACGCCTGCTTTTCCTCGTCATCCAGCTCGGCAATTTCCGCTTCAATGCGCGCGCAAACAACCACCAGCTCGGATTCTCTCTGATTTGCAATTTCCCGCACTTTCTGGACATACTCGTTATCCGCGCCGCTGTTTCCGATATCATCCTCAGAAACATTGCATACGAATAGAACCGGCTTTTCAGTAAGTAAAAAGAGATCAGAATACGCCTGACGATCTTCCTTTGAAACCTGGAACGTGCGAACAGGCTCACCGTTTTCAATATGATCTTTCAGCCTCTCAACCACATCCAGATGTGATTTCATGGCCTTATCCCCCGACTTCGCCTGTTTCTTAAGCTTATCAATACGCTTCTCAACACTTTCGAGATCTTTGAAAAGAAGCTCGGAATCGATAATGGCAATATCGCGCTCAGGATCAACGCCGCCCTCAACGTGAATTACGTCATCATCCTCAAAACATCTTACCACGTGGACGATAATATCCACTTCCCGGATGTGCGACAGAAACGCGTTCCCTTTTCCTTTCCCTTCAGATGCGCCTTTCACAAGTCCTGCAATATCAACGAACTCAATAGAGGTTGGGATGGTTTTCTGGGGATTCACCAGGCTTGTGAGCTGATCCAGGCGTTTATCAGGAACCGGTACGATGCCTACGTTCGGATCGATGGTGCAAAATGGAAAGTTTGCGGATTCCGCGCCTGCGTTGGAAAGCGCGTTGAAGAGTGAGGATTTACCGACATTTGGCAATCCAACAATTCCACATCTAAGATTCATGGTTAAGGTATAAAAAGATTTATGGGTTCAGATCACTGCTGATCCGGTTCAAAGTTCGATGTTTTTCTGGGAAATAACTTCCCTTTCCGGCAATAAAACGGCGCTTAATTTACTCAGTTCGGGATGATGATTGTAAACGCATCCCGTATCAATTCCGATTTTTAAAGGTTCCATGATGACCTCAGCTACGGGCGTATGGCCAAAGACGACCGTTTTTTCCCAGTTCGGATTTTTTGCTTTCACGTGTGAGCGTTCCCACAATACGTTTTCGCGCAATCCCGCACTCAGGTAATCCGCAACGGTAACGTGCGGTGGAATGCCACCATGCACAAAAAGAAACTCATCTGTATCGTAAACCAGCCGGGTTGTCGCGTAAAAATCACGGTGCGAATTTGGCCGGATATCAGCTGGATTATCTATTCCGTATGAAGCGAGGGTTTCCTTGCCGCCGTTGCGAAACCAGTGCTCGTACGAATTTTCGAGAATCGCATCAATCATCATCTGTTCGTGATTTCCGCGAAGAAAAACACAGTCGTGTGATTTTGAAAAATCAATACACAGGTCAACGACGCCTTTTGAGTCCGGGCCGCGATCAATGTAATCCCCGATAAAAACAAATGTTCGGTCGGAGTACGCATCCAGCTGATCCAGCAGTTTAGCGAGAGTGCGTGCGCATCCGTGAATATCTCCAATAGCTACAAAAGAACTCAAAACGGCGGACGAATTATTTCTGGATCGAGGTTTCAATTAAACCTGCGCCGGATTTCTTGATTTTGCCCTCATCCTTCAGTTTCGATGCGGCGGCGTCGAGCACTCCGTTAATGAAGCGCCCCGATTTTTCTGTTGAGTACTTTTTGCCCAGCTCAATGGCCTCGTTAATCGTAACTTTTACCGGAATATCGCTGAATGTCATCATCTCGGTGAGCGCAATTCTGATCGCAATTTTATCAATCAGAGCAATCCGGTTGATGTCCCAGTTTACCGCGAGTCCTTTGATAATTTCGTCGAGGGGTTTTGCATCCCTGACCGTTCTGAGGAAAAGCGATTCGGCAAAAGTAAGAATTTTCGCATCAGCTTTGAGATCCGGTTTCAGAATAGTCTCAATTACGTGTTCGAGCGAATCATGGCTTTGTTCAAGCGCATAAATTGCTTTCAAAACGGATTCACGGGCTGTACGTCTGCTTGGTGTCATAATGATTTTATAGAATCGTATTAAGCCTCATAATATACGGAAAATCACTCATAAATATGGATCATATTTTCTCTGACTATACGGGACAGGCTGACACAGACCCGCTTTAACAAAAAACGCCCCATCAGGAGCGTTTTTTGATCGGGATTACTAAAGATCAGTCAAAAAGCTTTGCAACCAGAAAACCGGCAACTAATCCGCCGATAAATGCAACGCCTACACCCTGCTCAGGATGCGAGCGCACGTAGCTTCTGGCGCTTCTGTATTCTTTTTTCAGCTCTCTTTCGAGGCGGTCTCTTTCGTTGGTAAGTTTGTTAATAGCATTCTGATAGGTCTCTTTGTCAAATGCTGTTTCGGCGGCTTCTTTAAATTTGTCAGTATCCATGATTGTTCTCCTGTTTTTTTGTTTGTTTTGATCTGAAATAATGAAACGTGAATGATATATTCAACCAATCATTTTATAACGATGTGGAATTAAGCCTGCCTGCCATCTTTCAGGTGATTCAGGCTAATTAACCTGCATATCATAACTGTTTTTAATATAACAGAATTCATGATAATTCCATTTATTTCATGGGATTAAACAACTTTTAAAATGTCTGAATTAAATTTCAAAGAGCGGTTTAGCGTTCTCAGGCCTCATATTATCAAAGCCGGTGAAAAGATCAAGCAGATGCGCGATAACGGTGAGGTCGTTTCGGAAATAAAGGAAGATCAGAGCCCGGTAACCAATGCGGATGTCTGGGCGAATAAGTATCTCAAAGATGGCATCAGCAGCCACTTTCCCGGTGAGATTATCATCGGCGAGGAAGATGATGACAAATCCTATAAGCCGGGCACTGAAGTCATCTGGTTTTTCGATCCCATCGACGGAACTAAGGCTTATCTCGGAAAGAGCATCGACTACTTTATTCTGGTTGGATTGTGCGTAAACGGCCAGCCGGTTCTCGGAATACACTATCAGCCTGAAACAAAAAAGATGATCTATGGCTGGACTGATGGTGGAATATTTTTTCAGAAAGCGGATTCAGAGCCTGAAGAAATCACCACCAAAAGACAATGGAATGCTGATCCTCATTTTTACATTAAAACGCACGACACCGATCTTCGAAATGCGGTAAAAGAGCTGGGAATTACCCGCGCTACGTACGCCAAAGGCATGGTGGATATGCTTGCGCCGCTATCAGGACACGCCGACGGATACATCAGCCTGCGCCCGACCGCTTACTGGGATCTCTGCGCTCCCGCGGCCATCATGAACGCCGCCGGATTTGTGCATCCGGGCAAAAAAAACGGCCAAAAGCCGATCCTGTTTAACGATGGTTTGGTGAAAACATCCTTCTACTATTCCCTTCCGCCCGATACGCCCGATCTGTTTCTTGAGCAGATTAAAAGCATTCACCTAAATCGCTGATTTAACTGAATCAGTCAGATTTCTATTTTGGATGATCAGCTCATTTGTTTAGCTGAAATATAGCATCGTAATTTGTATCTTTAACGCCCCGTCCGGTCAACCGGATCAGGTACGCAAGCTCGTTCTCAACCTCCAAAAATCCCCGCTCACGGCAGATGAAAAAAATCGCCTTTCACACTCTTGGCTGCAAGCTCAACTTTTCCGAAACCTCTTCCATCAGAAGAAGCTTTGAGGGGGATGAGTACGAAATCACCGGCTTTGATGAAACGGCAGATATTTACGTAATCAACACTTGTTCCGTTACGCTGGACGCCAATCGAGACTGCCGCAAAGTAGTTCGCAGCGCGCTCCGGCAGAATCCGAATGCGTATGTGGCCGTAACCGGTTGCTACGCGCAGCTCGAACCTCAGGAAATTGCGGAGATTCCCGGAGTGAGCCTTGTGCTGGGCGCGAAGGATAAGTTTTCCCTGCCTGAGCTGATTCAGAAACATGACGCTAAGGCTCAGCCGGAGCCGATCATTTTCCATTCGGATGTAAATGATGCCGTCAGTTTTCATCACGCGTTTTCATCCGGCGACCGAACCCGCGCTTTCCTGAAGGTTCAGGATGGATGCGACTACAAATGCTCATTTTGCACGATTCCGCTTGCAAGGGGAAAAAGCAGAAGTCCGGAAATCAGCGAGATTGTAGAAAACGCGCACCGTGTGGCTGAGGAAGGATTTCGGGAAGCGATCATCACAGGAGTCAACGCCGGCGATTTTGGCAAACAGCACGACGAAAACTTTCTTGAACTGCTCAGAGCTGTTGATCAGGTGAAAGGCCTTGACCGCATACGTATTTCATCTATTGAGCCCAATCTGCTCTCGGATGATATAATCCGGTTTACGGCGGAGTCGCGGATCATCCAACCCCATTTTCATATTCCGCTACAAAGCGGCAGCGATACGATGCTCCGCTTAATGAAACGGCGCTACCGCAGCAATCTTTACCGCCGGCGCGTGGAGCTGATCCGCGAACTGATGCCATATGCCTGCATCGGCGTGGACGTCATTACCGGCCATCCGGGCGAAACCGAAGACCTCCACCGTGAATCGCTCGATTTTTTAAACAGCCTGGATGTCTCCTATCTGCACGTTTTCACCTACTCAGAGCGCCCAAACACGCACGCGCTTAAACTTGAGCCGGTTATCCCAAAACCGATCCGAAAAAAGCGGACTGCTCAGTTCAGAAGATTATCCGATAAGAAGCGGTTTGAGTATAATTCCCGTTTTAAAAACGACCTCCGCCCTGTTCTTTTTGAGCAGGAAGAAAAAGACGGATTTATGTACGGATGGAGCGACAACTACCTACGCGTTGAAATGCCCTATTCCGATGCGCTCACAAACTCGATTGTGAACTGCAAACTCGGAAAATACGATGTGGAAAATCAGTGGTTTTCCGGTTCGGCGGAGCTGGATTCCTTAGCTGAAAATTTTAACCAAAACTCACTTGCTCTCCATGTCTGATACTCAGGATATTCTAAAACGGGTTCAGCGTTTTCTGGATTACCAGCAGGAAGTTTACGGGCCGTTCAGCCTGAATGAAGCCGCTAAAAAAGTTACAACCGAAAAACCTGCTGAAATGCGGGCAACACCACAAAATCAGGAAGCAACTGTGAAAGAAACCGCCGGAACCGAATCGTTTCAGGATCGTCTGCAAGCCTGCACAACGCTTAATGAACTCCGGTCTCTCTGCGAATCCGCCGAAGAGCTTAAAACTGATCTGGAAAACACGCGGCTCGTTTTTGGTGTAGGAAATCCGAACGCTGATTTAATGCTGATTGGTGAAGCGCCGGGCGAACAGGAGGATAAAGAAGGCGAACCGTTTGTCGGCCGTGCCGGACAGCTGCTGAATAAAATTCTTTCGGCCATCAATTTTAAGCGTGAAGATGTGTATACGGCGAATATCCTGAAGCATCGTCCGCCGAACAACCGGAATCCGCTTCCTGAAGAACAACAGCGAAGTATGCCCTATCTGGAGCGGCAAATAGATCTCGTTCAGCCAAAACTGATTCTCTGTCTTGGCAAAATTTCCGCAAATGCCCTGTTGCAAAACAATGAAGCGTTGGGAAAAATCCGCGGCTCTTTTCATACCTATCGTGGAAAATATGAGCTTTTAGCTACCTATCACCCGGCGGCGCTGCTGCGGAATCCCAACTGGAAACGCGGAACCTGGGAAGATGTCCAGCTTTTGCGCAAGCGCTACGATGAACTAAGCTGCAAACCCTGACACAGATTATTCACAAATAACTAAATGGCTGACAACTACAAATCCGGACAAAACTATCCTGCTCAAAATAATAATTCGAGTCCGGGAATAATGCCGCCACAGGCTGTTGAGATTGAGGAATCGATTCTCGGCGGAATGCTGATTGAGAACGATGCAGCCTCAACGGCACTCGAACTTCTCAAGCCGGAAGATTTCTACAAAAAAGCGCACCGGCATATTTTTGAGGTGATGCTCCGCCTCTACGAAAAAAACAACCCGCTTGATCTGATCACCGTTGAAAATGAACTTCGCGATCAGAAATTGCTGGAAGAATGCGGTGGTCCGGGGTATTTGAGTCAGCTGACGCGTTCCGTTAGTTCTGCTGCAAATATCGAATATCACGCGCAGATCGTTGCGGAAAAAGCGATAAAAAGAAATCTGATCTCAAAGTTTACGGAAGTTGTCAGCGAATCCTACGATTCTACTACCGATCCCTTTGAGCTACTGGATAAAGCCGAGCGCTACCTTTTTGAACTATCCAATTCAAACAAACGCGCTGGAGCGCGGTCGATTAACGACATCCTGAAAAAAACGCTGGGGCGTCTTGAAGAACTTCGCAGCAAGCCGGACGGCGTTACCGGCGTTCCTTCCGGAACCGACGTGGATGACTACACCGCCGGCTGGCAAAAAGGTGATCTCATCATTATTGCGGCGAGGCCATCGATGGGAAAAACGGCTTTCGTACTTACCGTGGCCAGAAACGCGGCTCTTTATCCTGATCCTGACAAAAATGCGGCCGTTGCGTTGTTTAGTCTTGAAATGTCGGATCACCAGCTGGTGCAGCGTCTGTTAACGATGGAAGCCAGAGTAAACGCGCAGTCAGCGCGTACCGGACGCCTTAGCCCGGATGAATTCCAGCAGCTTATTCAGGGAGCAGGCCGCCTCTTCCCTGCGCGTATTTTTATTGATGATACGCCTGGAATTACGCTTATGGAAATGCGCTCAAAATGTCGGCGTTTAAAAGCAGAGCACGATATTGGAATGGTCATTGTCGATTATCTTCAGCTAATGCGCGGCAGTTCGAACGATCGTAATTCCAATCGTGAGCAGGAAATTGCGGCCATTTCCCGTGGACTTAAAGCACTCGCCAAGGAACTCGACGTTCCGGTAATTGCACTTGCGCAGCTCAGCCGTGCGGTGGAAACCCGGGGCGGATCTAAGCGACCGATGCTCAGTGACCTTCGTGAAAGTGGTTCGATTGAGCAGGATGCCGATGTGGTCATTTTCCTCTATCGTCCGGAATACTATAACATTATGACGGATGAAGAAGGCCGCTCAACGCAGGGAATCGGTGAGATTATAATTGGAAAGCAGAGAAATGGTCCGGTCGGAACCAAGCGCCTTCAGTTTATCAAGGAATATGCGCGTTTTGAAAATCTCACTTCATACCAGCCGGATGCGTATGGCGATGATAATGACGCGTTTGCCGGTGGTGACGGCCCTCCTCAAATTTCGCCGCCTGAAGATGACGACAGTCCGTTTTAATTTTTTGATAATAAAATAAGCCTCAGCCATGGCTTCACCCATGACTGAGGCTTTTCTTTGGGCTGTCGTAGAAGGATTTTTTCCTTCTTTTGGAGTCTTAAACCTTATTTCCTTTGAGTCTCATCTGTTTAACGATTTAAACCGGCAACTGTTTCATCATTATGCGGCGTAAATCATAAATTCTTCACCGGCGCTTTTGATCGATTCCTGCAGCTTGGTGCGGCCACGGTTAATTCGCGACTTAACGGTTCCCATCGGCAGATCTACGATTTTCGCGATTTCCTCGTAGCTCATCTCGTACTGTTCACGAAGCGTCAGGAGTTCGTTAAACTCTTCCGGCAGACGGTTCATCGCGTTTCCGATCATCGACAGAACCATCTGGCTTTGCAGTTCCTTATCAGGCAGAAATGCGGTGCACGGAAGCTGAAACGCCTGCTTGCCCTCCTCTTCATCCTGATAAATGCTTTTGGTCTGCATCCGGCTGTTTTTGCGGTAGTGCGATTTCACCAGATTGATCGCGATTGTAAACAGCCAGGTGGAAAAGCGGGCAACCGGCTCATAGGAATTACGGCTGCGGTACATTCTCAGAAACGTTTCCTGAACGAGGTCTTCCGCATCTTCGGTATTCTTCGTGTACCTGTAAATGAAATGGTGTACACGGTTCTGATATTTTCGTACCAATGCCTCAAATGCCGTTTCATCTCCTGCCTGGAACCGAAGCATAAGATCTTCATCCGAACGGCTTTTTTTCCGTAAAGACTCTGCATTTTTCATAATCGCCCTTTTTAAGTGAACATTGCCGGTTTACGGCACAGGCGCTACGAAATAATCCGTTTGATGGTCATTAGCAGAATCGCGTCGCTATCCAGTTTGCTGAATCCTTTTGAAGCCTTGTCTGCATCCAGAAGCGCTTCAAAAATTTCAGGCATTTTATGGATCGGATAAGCTCTCGCTTCCTGAGCCATGTACTTCAGCTTATAAACGCTTTTCCCTTTCAGGCCAAGCTGATCAGCAATCTGATCGTTCGTAAGCTTTTTCTGTACAAGCCGCTCATAAATCCAGAGCTGCGAAAACTGATTATACAGATAACCAAGTATTCGGAGTATTTCACCTATACCTGATTTAGACTCCTGCAAAATCTGTTCCGCAATGAAGTACGCTTTGCGCTCATCGCGCGCAATTATGGCGTCTTTGAGCTCAAACACCGTAAATTGCCGTGAAAAGCCGGCAATATCTTTTACATCTGCTCTTGAAATCGGCTCATCTGTCTCTTTTTGTGTACACAGTTTATCCAGTTCGATAGACAACTGATGCAGGCTGTTGCCCGAAATCTGGAA
>PXAI01000193.1 GCA_003567135.1 Balneolia bacterium
AAACGCCTAAAAATGAAATCGAAATTGCAGAAAACCGAAAATCCGATTATCTGTTTAGAAAAGGAGAATCAACATGAGTGATTTACAAGCATACATCCGTAAACGAAAGCAATCAGATCCTGACTTTGCTGCAGATTATGAGGCTGGTTATCAACAATTCAGGATTGGCGTCATGTTAAAACTGGCCCGTGAAGATGCCGGCTTAACCCAGGAAGAGGTTGCAAAAAAACTTAATACCCAAAAATCAGCGATTTCCAGAATTGAGAATCACGCAGAGGATATACGGTTGTCAACTTTGGAAAAATACGCTCGTGCTTTTGGGAAAACGTTAAAACTAGAGTTGCAAGAAACACCCGAGGTATAACAACGGTTTCGTGCTGACCTGTTCACATTTATTGCTGAACCTTAATACTGATCGCCCGGTAGCACAAACCGAAGGCCGTTATCTCCAGCGTCAAAGTAGCCGGTAACTTCGCATTTTATTCCAAAAGCATCGCTGAGGCATCACTCTCTAAGTACGCGAACATACATTCCGCTACTCTTCAGAAGGCTGCCATCTGTAAACGAATCATCTAAGCGACTCAGGTAACGAAACGAGGCATGGTTTTCACCGATTTCAGAGCTGCTCCATAGATAAACTGTATTATCCATACCGTTAAAAATTTCGTTCAATCCCCGGTATCCACCTTTCAGCAGTGCAAATCCGCTCATTTTCGTGAGTTCTGAAAAGGCAGCATATTTCCCGCCTGCATTTTCCGTAAGAAGTGCCCAGTCTGCATCACCCGGTATTCGCCAGCCTTCAGGAGCGAGGCCTCGGGGATCATTTACGGCATACCAGTTATAAAGCTTACCATGGCGCTCACCAAATGAAGACGTTTCATTATAGTACGTCCATGCAGGCTCCCTGTTCTCGCCGGCTTCTCTCCAGGCGTCTCTGTCGGATGCCTCCGGAATCAGGTCACCGTTGCGGAACCTGTCCACATTCAGGTTTTGAGTCATCCAGGTTTGCGAACCGATTGTAACCTCCTCATTCAAAGGGCGATCAGGTTCGGAACTGCAGCTAATCAGAAGCAGGACAGAGGAAATAATCAGAGATGATAAAAGAGATGCTGTATGTTTCATTAAGTTCGGAATCAGTTAATGTTTGAAGTTATTATTAGAAATTGGTTTAGCGTCTGCGAAAGCAGTCAATTTTCGAAAAAATATAAACGATTGATTGTGATTATTTTCGCCCAGTCAGATAAAGTGTTACCACACCATCGCATAAAGTACGCCAAGCACTCCGATAGCTGCTAAAGCATAGACGATTTTTGCTGGCATAATACCGTCATTTTCAGCGGCTTTCCCAAAAATCCCGAACACTAATGGATGCACCAGAAATGGCATGGCGAAAACGAAGGCTATCATTCCGGCGGCTTCGGCTCCAAACATCCCTTCCTGTATCGCGGCAAACAGGCCAAAGTGAGAAATGGCCGAAGCATTAGCCATTACGGCATCCCCAAGAGACATCCCTGAAATATCTAACAAAAACAAACCACCGAATACCGCAACCAGCTGCCAGCCTAATGAGAACACCATCAACCCGCGGATTTCCTGATTTTCAACACCCATAGCGCGGCGCAACATTTTCATCGCATAATAGGTCAGAATCAAACCGGCAATTACTACAATCAGGGTGTAGGATTTAATCAATTCTCCGGAAGTTGCGCTTGCAGCAAGAATCGAAAACACAAAAATATGCCCTATAAATGGGATATTTATCATAATAGGAGCACGAATAGCTGCTTGTTTACCTAAATCACCGGCTGTACATGCTCCAGTCAGGCCGGAGTGAGAAAGCGCCCCCGCCATTCCCGGCGCAAGATTTCGAATGTGATTGGCATGACCGAACCAAATTAAAATGGCAAGTCCGCCAAACATCCAAAGCAGCTGACCAAAAAAGCCGAATGACAGCACGGCCGTCATTCCGGAAAGTTGGAAAGCTTCTGCAATACGAGAGCCACCGACCATGAAGTTCGCGGCTAACACGATGGGAATTCCGGCAAACAAGAGTGAGCGAATGGTTGGCCCAAACTGCCAGCGCACCATAAGCATTCCTAATGCCACCGACAAAATCATCGCAAAAAAGATCTCCGGTAAAGCAATTACAGGCCGCACCCAAACCGCTATATGATGTGCAATAATTAATAGTAAAATGATTACAGCGGTTTCATAAATCCCTTTCCGAATATAAACCGCTTTATTTGTTATCTGAGCCCTGTGGTCAATCAAAATCACAGAAGCAACCAAACCGAGATAGCCAATTAAGGGATAAAACTCATCCAGAGGAAGCCCGGCTGCCTGCCCTATAAATAAGCGGCGCAGCGCTTCGATACCGGTCAGGATAAAGAAGCCACGAACCAGAAACATGAACTGCGTGGCTTTGGTGCCTAAAAACAATTCCTTAGAAGAGGGCACCACCATTTCCTCGGGACTAATTTTCCGATTAGCGAATATTTTGCGGATTTCCTGTCCTCCCACAAAAAAGGAAGCCATCAACGCTGTGATTGTTACGCGGCTGGTTAGTTCAATCATGGGAAATTGAGGCAAACCCGGTGTTGCCAAACCGGTATTCACCATGATATATCCCATTAACAACCCAAAAACTACAATAATGAGGATAGGCGAATAACGTGTCCCCGCTACTATAGTTCGTGAAACGAGCACCATAGAAATCACGAGCAACAAGGTGAGCCAGTATTGGTTCAGAATGTGAACTATCCCAAAATTGTCATACACAAAATCCATAGGCCGGGCTATCTTTCTGCGCTCGTGCTTACCACAAGCTATTCAACATATTTTATAACTATCATTTCTCTGGTTTCGCTTACTAACCCCACTGAGTTTATATACCAGAAAACGCATAAAGGTACGGACTTTACCTATGTGAGAAAACTGATGCAGCTGTTTATTCAACAGCAGTTTTTGCCGAAGTTGTCGTCTGAAAAGAACCGTGCTGACCATCAGCCATATCCGGATACTTTTGTTCATTTCGATGATCAGATATTCAGCAGGATTCAGGTGCTGTTAAAAAACTCGAAATTTATTGCATGGCTGATCAAGGCCTGGCCGGCAAGCCGGGAATCTGGAGCTTCCCTTGAAATGGGTTGGAGTATAGTAAAAACAAACATGTAGGGACAGGGCATGCCCTGTCCCTACATGTACGAAAATGAACAATTTTAATTTTTATAGATTGATACCCTATTTCATCAACCCAAACCCATCCCAATCACTTTTTCTTCTTCGGCCTGATCGTCAACACCGGAATTTCTGAGCTCATAATCACTTTTTCAGTGGTGGAGCCGAGGAAGAGGTGAGATAGTCCGCTGCGGCCGTGGGTGGCCATCACGATCATATCGGTGTCGTCGCTGGCGAAATCAACGATTTCGTAGTGCGCGCTGATTCCCTTCAGAACGACGGTGTTAAATTTCACTTTACGGTTGCCGCCTTCCTGCTGAACAAGCCAGTGCTGATCAGAGTGTTGCTCCAGATTCCAGGATGAGTTCCCGATTTTATTGTCTTTCAGGTACTTCTCAAACTTGGTAATCAGCTTTTTGCGAACCGATTCGGTTTCGCTGAGGCCTTCTTCGCGCTTTTCGTTTTCCACGGAGGTGCCGTAGAGCTCAAGCACGTGCAGAATCGTAATTTCGGCTTCCAGACTGGTGGCCATGCAGAGCGCGTATTTCAGGGATTCCACCGAAAGATCAGAATAGTCGGACGGCACCAGAACGCGGTTTACGCCGTTTGGAGGCAGATCACCCTGAACGGTAAGCACCGGAACTTTGGAATTACGGATCACCTTTTCGGCGGTGGAGCCTTTGAAAAGACTGTTGTTGTGCGAGCCGCGCGCGCCCATCACCACCATATCGTACCCGTTTTCAGAGGCAAAATCCACTATGGCGTCAGATGGCTTTCGGTTGATACTCACTTTGGTTGTGCCGCGAAGCTCGGCGGGAACATTTATCTCCAGCTCATCCTTGATTCTCTTTTTTGCATCGGCCAGAATTTTGGGATAAATATCCTTATCCATATCGAGCGGAATGCCCAGTTTGCCAATACTTTCGTTCAAATACTTCAGCATGGGGATGATGTGCACAAAATCCACCGTTCCCCCGAATTTCTGTGCCAGCGCCCGCGCGAATTTATATGCGTGTTTTGAGCCTTCAGAGAAGTCTGTCGGAACTAAAATTTTATTCAGCTTATACATGTTAACCTCATTGATAATAAGTGACTTAACCGATTACAGTAAAAATATACTTTTCTTATTCGAAATTAAGAAATTTAACCCGGATTATACACCAAGATTTTTCAGCTTCGACGTAGCCAGGGGCAAAAGTCGCCGTCACATAGCACAACCAAATTTGAGGGAACGCACAAATATCCGATATAAATATTAATCACTTATCTATATCGTATATTTTATTGTTTCGTGAATAATCCGGGTTAAATGAAGTAGTCCTGCATTATGGCATCACGGGATGCTCCTCGCCGCCTTTTCTTCGCGATACAAAACCAAGCAGCAGAACGGCCAGTAAACCGGTACCCATCATCACAAACCCGTAAACTACCGACGAGCTTCCGTCCGACAGGCGATCATCCTGATCCGCATTGGCAGGCCAGAAAGGATGACTGGAGATCAGCTTATTTGAAACCCGCTTCAGTTCAATCATCTGTTCATTCGCAGGCGCATCCGGATTGATGACATCTCCGGTGAGGTAAAACTCCGGCATCAGGATTTCCGGTTCGCCCGCCATCGCGACCCTGGAATCATCCACAGAAACGATTTCTGTTCGCTCAGTCTGAATAAACTCGCGATCCTGAAACGGCCAGATGATGTAGAGCGATCCGGCCATGAAGCCAATCAAAAGACAGACGGTTGGCAGATAAAACCGGTTCAGAAGCCAGCCGAGAATCCGCGCAAAGACGACGAGGCCGAAAACGATTCCGAATCCGAACGGGACGAGGATAAACAGCGCGTTCATCGTTTCCGCCGTGCCGAGGTTTCCGATTGCGCCCAGTACGGTGTCGTATTTGCGTAATATCAGCAGGATAAACGAGCCGGAAATTCCCGGCAACACCATCGCGGATATGGAAAATGATCCCGTAATAAATAAAAACAGGGGATGTTCGGGCGTGTCAGTCGGCACGAGGGTTACGATCCGGTAGCCGATAAAGGTACCGAAAACCATCCAGGAAAATTCTCTTAAGCCATACCGGTCAAGATTAATGACCAGCAGCACGACCGAGCCCAGGATCAATCCGAAAAACAATCCGTAAATGATTTCCGGATGCGTGTACATCATAACCGGAAGCGGCACGACTTTCGTGAAAAAGAGCAGCGATCCGAAAATTCCGGCCATCAGCGTGAGGCCGAACTTCCAGTGCACCTGATCGAAAAATCCTTTCAGGTTAAACGTGAGAAGTAGCTTGATCGCCGTTAAATTCACGCTTCGGATGGCGTTGATCAGCCGGCTGTAGAGACCGAGAATCAGCGCCATGGTGCCGCCGCTTACGCCCGGTACGACATCCGCCGAACCCATACAAATGGACTTCAGGAAAAGCGAGGGCAGTTCTTTGGGCGTAGTGAGATCCGAGTCAGATGGATTTCTGTAGGATGGCCCGGACGTTTTTTGCTGATCGGTTTCAGGAGTCATTCCAGCCGTTTTTTCCAATGAGCGGTACAAATTTGAAGTTGTCGTAATGTTCTTCGGAGAACTGGTCACCTTCGCGAATAATTCTGACCATCGACTGTGTGGAAGAATCCCCGACGGGAATTACGAGCCGTCCGCCATCCGCAAGCTGATTGCGTAGTGCCTCGGGAATTACCGGTGCGCCGGCGGTTACCACAATTCCATCCCAGGGAGCGTAGGCGTTCCAGCCCTGCGTGCCGTCGCCGCATTTGAACATGGCGCGGTACCCGAGCTTCGACAAAATCTGCCGCGCGCGGTGATGGAGTTCATCATGGCGCTCGATGGTATAAAGTTTAGCGCCCATCTCCAGCAGAACCGCTCCCTGATAACCCGATCCGGAGCCGATTTCAAGAATCTTCTCGCCCGGTTTCACTTCCAGCAATTCGGTCTGGCGGGCTACGGTATACGGCTGGGAGATCGTCTGCTTCATGGCGATCGGCAGGGCGGAATCCTCGTAAGCGCGGTTGGCAAAAGCGGAATCCACGAAAACATGTCTTGGGATTGTGCCGATAGCCTTCAGCACGTGTTCATCCTGAATGCCTTTTTCCCGCAGTTCGTCAGCGAGCGCTTTCCGTCGTTTCCGGAATTTAAATTCATCCATAAAGCAAAAACCGAAACGGGTAAACCGACATTCCGGTTATTTAGGTTAAGATTCTGGTCGATACTGTAAGTGTCATGTCAATACTAAAATGACGCAGACCTGTCAGGTATGTAGACCATGTTACGTAAAACTATATCTGTAGCAAAAAAACCTGACAGGTCTTCACAGATAATACCATTTTGACATAACACTGATCAATTTTATGTTCCGCAAAGATAGAGAATTTTAGGGGCACACTTCACTTTTTTTAAGGATGATTCGCCGGGCGCGGCAGTTTCACGAAAACCGGGGACAAATCACGAGAAAACATCAGCACGGAATCTTATTTCAGAACGATTCGTACATCTCCTTATGTTTGAAGCAGAACCTGTTACGACCATTTAACAAACCGAAAAACTTTGGATAACCTGATTTTAAAAGCCACGGGCGATGAACGCAATTCCTACAGGATACCGGCTGAGGCAGCGGATCTTTCAAAACCATTTAACGCTGAAGTTGCCGGCAAAGGCTCTGAGCCGCTTCTGATTAAGGATAATATCATCCGGTTTCAGAAAAAAACGCCTTCAGGAATCTCGATGGCGCAGCGCTCCAATCTGCTTCCGCCAACGGCGAAAATGTATGAAAATGTGTGGCGGAAACGCTCTATCGGGATTTTATCAGGAGAATATTTTTCGTTTGAGGATGAGGCCGCACTTCTGTGCGACTGGGCTGATCCGCAGCCGGGCGAAACGATCGTCGACCTTGGCTGTTCGACGGCATTTTATGCGCGATCGCTGTTTCGCCGCCAGCCTGACGCCACGCAAATTGCCGTCGATTTTTCCCTTCCGATGCTGGAAGAAGCGAGGAGTTTCGCAGAATCGGAGAAAGCGAATATGTACCTGCTTCAGGCTGATGCATCCGCGCTGCCGCTCTACGGCGAATCGGTGGATGCGGTCGTTTGCGGGGGATCACTGAATGAGTTCAGCAAAACCGAAAAAGTGCTTTGGGAAACAAAGAGAATCCTCAAACCCGGCGGGCGGGCATTTTTCATGTATCTGCTTAAAGCCGAAACCCTCGCCGGAAAACTGCTGCAGGCCGGATCAGCCGGAGGCGGCATTAGCTTCTGGACAGAAAAAGAGAGCGAAAAGCTGTTTGCCGATAACGGATTTGAAACGGAGAAATCGGAGCGGAAAGGGGTTGTTTGTTTTCAGCTGTTTCGCAGGATTGAATGACATGGCCCGGCTCTAAGATTAGACAAATAAATAGTTTGGAAAAATATCATCCTAATGGGTGATTGTGGGGAGGTGGCTGTGAAAGTAAGTTGATAGTAAGGTTCCTGCCAAAAATTATTGGCAGGGTTTTATGATCACTCAAAAACAAACAGAGCCATGAAAAAGTCGGTATTAAAGGTTTGCACAAGTTTACTTACGATGATGGTTACATTAACTGTGTTCGGGAATGGATATGCACAAAACCATCACATTGAGCAGGAATACAGCTGGGAAAACCAGACTGTAATAATCAAGATTGCAGAATTGCACCACCATGAGGTTTCTGTGACTAAATCAGGGGGTGCGGTTCTTACAGGCGTATCAGATCTGGATAACGTATTCGCTGAAAAGCAGGTCGTTTCAATGCAGCGCGTTTTTACACCCGATCCAAGATTTGCGGAAAGGCACCGGAATGCGGGGTTGGATCGATGGTACATAGTGAGATATGAGAGTTCAGCTGAGGAGGCTAAGGCTGTAGAGGATATCGGGCGCTTATCAATCATTGAGTCTGCTCAGAAAAGCTATATCTACGAAAACCCGGATGAAGGTCAGGGTTTCAGTACTGCGGTTAATCCGAGAACATCACTGATGGGTACCGATGATCCCTTACTCGAAGACCAGTGGTATCTGAATAATCAGGGGCAGACAGGCGGACTTCCCGGAGCTGATATAAATGCTTTTGCAGCCTGGGAGTTAAGTATGGGAAGTGAAGATGTTATCGTCCTGATTCCCGATTCGGGTATTCAGGCGGATCACTCTGAATTAGCCGGAAATCTGTGGGTAAACCCAAATCCGGGTATGGAAAATGGATATGCGGATGATTTTCATGGATGGAATTTTTTCGATGGGGATAATGATATAGAAGATGGACACGGAATTGGAACCGGAATGGCTGGTGTCGTTGCTGCCAGAGCCAATAATGGCATTGGTATTGCGGGAATAGCAGGTGGCGATTTAACAGAGCCGGGTGTACAAATAATGACTGCCAAGGTTGGATTAGGCCCTCTGTGGATGCCCGCAGCCGTATCACAAGCTTTTGTATATGGTGCAGATAACGGTGCTGTTATTGCCCTGATGCGCTTTGGGCTGATTTTAAATGATGAACTGCTCGCAGATTCAATTGAGTACTTTATTGAAAATGCCGGTTTTGATGAAAATGGAGAGGTTGTCGGAGCAGTAGAAGGTGGGGTGGTTATTTTTTCAGCTACAAACCACAATTATCATTTGCCGGC
>PXAI01000025.1 GCA_003567135.1 Balneolia bacterium
ACGGAAGCGGCGATGGTTTTAACTTCGTAGGTAACCTGAGTTTCGGATGCTTCGCTCGTCTCCGTTTTTTCAGGTGAGCATGCAAATGCCAGTAGGGCAACGGTTACAATTAGCAAGAGATTTTTCATAGTGCTTAAGAATTATGAGAGTGAAATGTTAAAATTCGGGGTTGGTCCGGATGCTCATTCCCTCGCGCAAATCGTGTCGACGGGAGAATCCGGCGTTGACTTCAACAACATAACGAGCAGGACGCTCAGACTCGATGCTGCGCTGACTATACGGACGCGTATTCTGATGAATGCGAACAATTTCCAGATCATTGTTGAGAAAAATTATATCAAGTGAAAGCGGCGTGTTGGCCATCCAGAATGAGCGTCTGGCTTCATCATCAAAAATAAAAATCATTCCCTGATAGGGCTCCAGCGAGCGGACATCCATCAGGCCTTCGGTTCTGGTTTCGTCGGTATCGGCAACGGCTGCTTCAATGGTTGTGATCTCTTCGCCGGAGTCATCCAGAAAGATTACTTCAGCGGTGAAGTCGAGCGTTCTGCCGGGCGGAGGAGTATGTTCCCGCTTGGCTGATTCTTCACCGCACGCGGTGGTTAAGAGAAGGGAAGTAAGGAAAAAAGAGAGAACCGTCAGCCTTTTCATCGTATAAATTTTAGTCGGATTAAATTCAAGTGTTGAAGTTAGCCAAGTTACGGTTGAATTCAGAATAAAACGATGCTGGTATCTGTACAGTATGCAAACTATTGCAGGGTCATCACAAATGCAACAATGTTGCAAAGTTTAACACAACGCGGCAAAAAGTACATCAGCAATCACGCGCATAGGGTTCGCAGGGTTAAATCTGTGGAGATAAAGCCGCTTTTTTGATATGTGCCTTAATTTGTAAACAGATGCTTAAAGGCGTATATTACGAGACTTGAAGTGAGACACTCAAAAGGCTCACTTTTTTTATTTCATAAAGTTTTGAAATGGCCTTTAAAGATCAACTTAGCGAACAAATTTCAGCACTTGCATCGGAGTCGATTCAGTACCCTGAGGTTTTTCTGGTAGATATCGAGATAAAGGGCGATTCCCGGAATCCCCTGGTATGGGTATATCTTGAATCGGAAAAGGGTGGAATTAATCTGGATGAATGCGCTGAGATAAGCCGGAAATTACAGTTTTTGATCGAAGCTCATGAAATCTTTAAAGGAAACTTTACGCTGAACGTATCCTCCCCGGGGCTTGATCGCCCGCTGAAGGATCTGCGTCAGTACAAAATAAACAGGAATCGCCATGCGCGCATTCGTGTGAAGAGCGACGAAAAGGCAAAAACCATTGAAGGTATTATCAAAGAAGTTTCGGACAGCGAGGTAACGCTAGAAACAAAAAATGAGAACGTGGTTTTGCCGTTCGACAAAATTATTGAAACCAAAATAATTCCGGTTGTTTAAGAGCCGGCTGATACGGAGCATTTCATGCAAAAGGATATATCCAAACTTATTATTCAGTCATTCGCCGAGATTGCCCGCGAAAAGGGAATTGAACGTGATATGCTGCTTTCCATTCTGGAAGATGTGTTTCGGTCCATGATCCGCAAAAAGTACGGATCTGATGAGGCGTTTGACGTAATTTTAAATCCCGATCGGGGAGATATCCAAATGCTCCATATCCGTGAAGTAGTTCCTGATGATGAGCTAACCAACGAAGTTACCGAAATCGGTATTACCGAAGCGCAAAAGCTTGATCCCGATCTCGAGCTTTTTGACGAATTCGCGCAGGAAATCTTCATTGAGGATTTCGGACGCCGCTCCGTAATGATGGCGCGCCAGACGCTTGCTCAGCGCATCCGTGAAATTGAGAAGGATAACGTATTTGAGGAATACTCCGACCGCATCGGCGAAATTATTCTTGGTGATATTTATCAGGTAAGGCAGCGTGACGTTCTGGTGAACCATAACGGAACCGAGCTGATCCTCCCGCAAAAGCATCAGATTTATAAGGATCGTTACCGTAAGGGTGATACCATCCGGGCGATTGTTCACGAAGTTAAGCGTGAAAACGGAAACCTGTCCATCATCATCTCAAGAACATCTCATGTATTCCTGGAGCGCCTTTTTGAGAATGAGATTCCTGAGGTTTTTGACGGAATCATCGAAATTATCCGCACCGTACGCGAGCCGGGCGACCGTTCAAAAGTTGCCGTGGTTTCACACGATGAGCGCGTGGATGCCGTTGGCGCGTGCGTTGGAATGAAGGGAATTCGGATTCACTCGATTGTTCGTGAGCTCTGCAACGAGAATATCGACGTAATTCCATTTACCAAGGATAAAATTGAGTTTATCAAACGCGCGCTTCAGCCTGCAAAAGTGCTTTCAGTTGAGCTGGATGAAGCCGGTGAAAATGCCCGCGTATACGTTCCTGCCGAGCAGGTTTCCAAAGCGATTGGTAAAGGCGGGGTGAACATCCGCCTGGCATCGATGCTTACGCAGTGTGAAATTGACGTATACCGTGAAATTGACGACTACGATGATTACGAAGATG
Source organism: Balneolia bacterium (assembly GCA_003567135.1). Taxonomy (GTDB): domain Bacteria; phylum Bacteroidota; class Rhodothermia; order Balneolales; family Cyclonatronaceae; genus PXAI01. Next base: position 2,533 of record PXAI01000025.1, read on the forward strand.
ATATCGAAATCAGCGAGTTTTCAGAAGAATTTGGCGACGAAGCAATCGAAACACTTCATAAAATCGGATGCGATACAGCTCGTGCGGTTCTGAATCTCTCTGTAGAGGAGCTGGTGAGAAGAAGTAACGGCGATATCGACGAAGAAAAAGCCAAAATGATCGTAAATACGATTAAAGAAGAGTTCGAAGAAGACGAAGCTAATTAAGCAAAACAACAGTAGAAGCAGTAGGATTTTCCTTTATGACGGAAGGTGCAAAACCAAAAAGGCTATTTAAAGTAGCCAAAGAATTTAACGTTACAACGCAGTCTATCGTAGATGCGCTGGCGAAAAACGACCATAAGGTCGATAATAAGCCAAACTCTATGATATCGCCTGAGATGTATTCCATCCTGGAGCAGGAGTATGGCGAGGATAAGGCCAAAAGCCAAAGCCATGCGCGTGCAAAATCTGATTACGACTCGCGTCGGCAGACCATCCGTGAAAGAGGAAACGAAGTAGTTTCAATTGATGAAATTCTTACTCCGCAGGATGAGAAAACAGAAGAGAAAGCGGCACCTGAGGATATTTTAACTCCTGAAACAGATGATCCTGTTCCTCCGCTTGAGCCGGTTGAAGAGCCTGCTAAGAAAGAGGAAAAGCCAAAGCCTGAGGCTAAAGAGGAGAAGAAAGAAGTTAAAAAGGAAGAGAAAAAAGAGCCTGCTCCTAAAGCTGAGGAAGAAGAAAAAGTAGAGAAGAAGCCGAAGCAGGAAGAAAAGCCTGAAGCTGAGAAAAAACCGGCTGCCAAAAAAACTGAAGAAAAGAAGCCTGAGGCTGAAGAAGCGGAAACCACTGCTTCGGATGATGAAAATGAAGAAGAGGAAGTCCCGAGCGAGGTGATCAGAGGCCGTGCAGGTAAGCTTTCCGGAACCAAGGTTCTTGGTACCATCGACGTAAGCTCTGGCGATGATAAGCGTAAAAAAGCAAAGAAAAAGCGCAAGAAGGCCGGCGCAGATGCGGAAGATACCGGATCACAGAAAGTTAAAAAGAAGCCTAAATCAGCGCCGGATTCTGATGATTCCAGCAGTAAAAAGCGCAAGAAGAAAAAGCGCATTAAAAAGACCGCTGAGAAGCCTCAGGTTAAAGAAAAAGATGTTGATGAAAAGCTGAAGGAAACGCTCAGCATGATGCAGGGCGGGAAAGGCAAGCAGCGCCAGCGTCGTCGCCGCCAGAAGCGGGATGAAAAAGCCGCACAGCGCGAGCAGGAGGAAATGATAAAGCAGGAAGAGAGCCAGATTCTGGAGGTAACAGAGTTTATCACCGTTAGCGACCTGGCTGAACTTCTGGACGTAAACCCGACTCAGATTATTACAATCTGTATGAATCTCGGGCTGATGGTTACCATCAACCAGCGCCTCGAGGCGAATATCATCGAGCTGATTGCCGATGAGTTCGATCGCGATATCAAGTTTGTGGATGCTGATGAGGTAATTGAAGAAATTATTGACGAAGAGGAAGATGACGAAGCCGATCTGGTTCCGCGCGCCCCGGTTGTTACCGTAATGGGTCACGTGGATCACGGTAAAACGTCGCTTCTTGATTACATCCGTCATACCCGCGTTGTGGAAGGCGAGGCCGGAGGAATTACCCAGCACATTGGTGCTTACGCCGTTGAATTACCCGACGGACGAAAAATTTCCTTCCTTGATACTCCGGGTCACGAAGCGTTTACCGCGATGCGTGCCCGTGGTGCTCAGGTTACCGATATTGTAATTCTGGTAGTAGCCGCCGACGACTCCGTGATGCCTCAGACCATTGAGGCGATTAACCACGCGCAGGCCGCCGGTGTATCGATCGTTGTTGCCATCAACAAGATTGATAAAGAGGATGCCAATCCTGATAAAATTAAGCAGCAGCTTTCCGAGCACAACGTTCTCGTGGAAGAGTGGGGCGGCAAGGTTCAGAGCGCTGAAGTTTCGGCCAAGAAAGGCCAGGGCGTGGATGAGCTTCTCGAAAAAGTGCTTATCGAAGCGGAACTGATGGATCTTAAAGCCAACCCGGATCGCCGCGCCGTTGGTATCGTACTTGAAACCAAACTCGACCGCGGTAAAGGTGTCGTGGCTAACGTTCTCGTTGAGCGCGGTACCCTGAAAATCGGTGACACATTTGTCGCCGGAAACCAGTACGGCCGTGTTCGCGCGATGGAAAATGAACTTGGACAACGAATTGAGGAAGCCGGCCCTTCAACGCCGGTGCAGATGACCGGTTTCGACGGATCTCCGCAGGCCGGCGATAAGCTGAACGTAACCGAAGATGAGAAGACCGCCAAGGAAATCGCCATCAAGCGTCAGCAGATCAAGCGTGAGCAGGAGCTCAGAAAAGTGAAACATATGTCGCTTGATGATATCGCCAGAAGAATGTCTGCCGGCGAAGTTTCTGAACTGAACATCATTATTAAAGGTGATGTGGATGGTTCCATCGAGGCGCTTTCCGGATCGCTTCAAAAACTGAGTACCGATGAAGTTAAAGTGAATATCATTCACACCGGAGTTGGTGCCATCAGCGAATCAGATATCCTGCTTGCAACGGCATCCAACGCGATTATCATCGGATTCCAGGTGAGACCGTCTGCAAATGCCAGAAAGCTGGCCGAGAAAGAGCAGATCGATATCAGGCTCTTCAGCATTATCTACGAAGCGGTTGATGTAGTTCGCGATGCGCTCGAAGGTCTTCTCACACCGGAAATCAGCGAGAAAATCGTTGCTTCTGTAGATGTGCGCGATACCTTCAAAGTACCGGGAGTCGGAACCATTGCCGGTTGCTACGTTACCGAAGGAAAAATCACGCGAAACACGAGAGTTCGCCTTATTCGCGACGGCATCGTAATCTTCACCGGAGAAATTTCCTCACTGAAACGCTTTAAGGATGATGTCCGCGAAGTGGCTTCCGGCTACGAATGCGGTATCGGTATCCACAATTATAACGACATCAAGGTCGGCGACGTAATTGAAGGATTCGAGATTGAGGAAACGAAGCGGAAACTGGTTGTTGAAAACTGATCATGAGTATCCGCACTGAACGAATAGCGTCGGTTATCAAAGATGATCTGGGTGGAATATTGCTCAAATATCAGAGCAATAACATCATCACGATTACATCTGTGAAGGTAACGCCCGATCTGTCGATGGCCAAGGTCTTCATCAGTATTCTGGATTCTTCCGGTTACGAAAAAGCGGCATTCCAAAAGCTTGTTGAAAAAACGGCGGAAATCCGGATGGAGCTGGCTTCAAAAATGCGTCATCAGGTGCGCAAAATACCTGAAATCATCTTTTATGATGATGATACCGCCGAATATGCCGAAAAAATGGAGAAGCTGTTCCGGAAAGTGAAGGATGAAAAACCTCCCGCCAGCGACACAAATGAATCCGGCGATTGACCTATCAGCCTCCAAAAAAACCTGCTCCCGATCCTGATCAGTTTGAACTGCTGAATCTGAGCAATCTCCCCACACCTGAAACAGACTTTAAGGCCGGCAAAGTTATCCTGATGGACAAACCAAAGGGATACACCAGCTTCAGAATTATTGGCCTGATAAGAAAACTGACCGGCGTAAAAAAAACGGGCCACGCCGGCACGCTCGATCCCATGGCCTCAGGCCTGCTGATCGTATGCACCGGAAAAGCCACTAAATCCATCTCTCTGATTCAGGATGGTACGAAAACCTATCAGGCGGAAATTAAGTTCGGCCAGGCCACGCTGAGCTACGATGCAGAAACCGACGTTTCGGATACCGATCCGGATTGTTCTGTTTCGGAAGATCAAATCCGTAAAAAACTAAAGGAAAAGTTTACCGGAGAAATCGAGCAGGTTCCGCCGATGTATTCCGCGCTCAAAATAAAGGGGGAACGGTTGTATCATCTGGCTCGCCGTGGCGAGGAAGTTGAGCGGAAATCGCGTCGCGTTACTATATTTGATGCTCAGTTCCTAAGCTGGAACGATCAGAATAAAACCGCCGCTGTGGAAATAACCTGCAGCAAGGGCACGTATATTCGCAGCATCGCCCATGATCTTGGAATTGAATGCGGCACGTTCGCCCATCTTACGGCACTGCGCCGAACGGTTTCGGGCAGCTACAACGTTTCGCAGGCACTTACACCACAGCAAATTGTAGAATCAACAGGATATGATGGGAAAATTGACCTGGCTTGATAAGGTAGAACGGATTCCGGAATCGGCAATCACCGTAGGCACATTCGACGGCGTACACGCAGGCCATAAAGTGCTGATTAACAGACTTGTGGAAAAAGCGAAGTCGGTAAACGGCAGGAGCGTCGTTGTTACGTTTGATCCGCATCCGCGCGAGGTGCTTCACGGCGGGAACAACACTATAAGCCTGCTCACCACGCTTGAAGAACGCGCATCCATACTGAATGAAATTGGCGTGGATGAAATGGTGGTTATTCCGTTTGACCGCGAGTTTTCTCTGATGGACTCCGAAGCATTTATACGTGATATTCTCTGGGGAAAGATCGGGCTGAAAGAATTTATTATCGGATATGATCACCAGTTTGGGCGTAACAGAGAGGGCAGCGTAAAAACGGCCAAAACTCTAAGCGATGAACTGGGATTTAACGTCACGATGGTAGAGGCGCAGGAAGTCGATAAAATTACGGTAAGCTCGACTTCCGTAAGAAAAGCATTATCTGAAAAAGGGGATGTAGGCTTGGCTCGCGCGTTTTTGGGTCGTCCGTATCTCATTAAGGGAACCGTAGTTCATGGCGACAAACGTGGCCGGACAATCGGCTATCCGACGGCAAACCTGATGCCGCAGCACCGCCGGAAGGTTATCCCGCTGAAAGGAGTTTACGCCGTTGAGGTGGAGTGGCAGGGGAAAAAGTACGGCGGCATGATGAATATCGGCCACCGCCCGACCGTATCCGACGAAAAAGACCTGCGCCTTGAGGTTCATATTTTTGATTTTAACCAGGAAGTTTACGGGCGCTCGCTGGATGTCCGCTTTATAAAACGCATCCGCGATGAGAAGCGTTTTTCGGGGCTTGAAGAACTGCAGAGCCAGTTAGATAAAGATAAAGCTGATTGTAAAGCAGCTTTGAAATGACTATATTTAAAGCTTGTAGAAAAGTTCTACTTTAGCATGGTATTAATCTAAAGCGGAAGCTATAATTTCATGAATATTACAACTGAAGAAAAAAAAGAAATCTTTGCGAAATTTGGTGCAAAGGCTGATGACACCGGATCACCGGAAGCTCAGATTGCCCTGTTCACCGAACGCATTAACAGACTAACCGCCCACCTCAAAGATCATAAGAAAGACCATTCCACACGTCTTGGCCTTCTTAAGCTCGTTGGTAAGCGTCGTCGCCTGCTCAACTATATGATGAAGAAAGATATTGAAAAGTATCGTACGCTCATCAAGGAGCTGGGCATCCGTAAATGATTTTCTCAAAAGGCACGGTACTCCCGTGCCTTTTTTTGATCTTAGGTTGTTGATTCGATAACAGGGGACTTTGAGAAACATCGGTTTTTACAAAACCCGTTAACAACCCGAAATATCCACAGTGGGTATTTCAAAGCAGAACAAAGCAGAATAACGAAAAAGGAAAAAATGAAACCAGAAATCAGAAGTATTGAATTTGCGCCCGGCAAACACCTGCATGTAGAAACAGGACGCCTGGCAAAACAAGCACACGGCTCAGCCGTAGTTCGTCTTGGCGACACTATGGTATTATCAACCGCTACATCAAGTACAAGCCTTAAGCCGGGCCAGGGATTTTTCCCGCTTACTGTAGAATTCAGGGAGACCTATTCCGCAGGCGGAAAGTTTCCGGGAGGCTTTATCAAACGTGAGGGGCGTCCTTCCGAAAAAGAAATTTTATCAGCAAGACTGATCGACCGTACGATCCGTCCTTTGTTTCCTAAAGGATATCTGTACGAAACACAGGTTATTAACCAGGTCATTTCATCCGACGGACAAAACGATGCCGATGTTGTTGGTGCCGTGGGATCATCTGTAGCGCTTACGCTTTCAGATATGCCGTTCGACGGGCCAATGGCTCAGGTTAGAGTTGCCCGAGTAAACGGTGAACTTATCATCAACCCAACCGTTGATGAAACCAGAGATTCCGATATGGAACTCATCGTTGGCGGTACCGCCGACAGCGTTGCCATGGTAGAAGGAGAGATGGACGAAGTTTCCGAGCAGGAAATGATTGATGCCATCCGCGTAGCTCACGAATCAATCGTTAAAATCTGCAACTTCCAGCTGGAGCTCAAAAAAGAGT
>PXAI01000232.1 GCA_003567135.1 Balneolia bacterium
GATAAACTTCTGCTACACATTACAATCCGCAAAAAACTTTTGTGCGGTTTTACTGCTCATCCCGGCTTTTATGCTGTTTTCAAACGCAGCACACGCACAGGATTCCACAAAAATCTCCGGGTTGATCTCCGTTGATCCTGAGCTGGATGAATCCAGAGATTACAGTGGTATCGGCGTAACGATTATCCTGCTCGGAACTGAAAACGTGGTTGACACACTTTATCACGCCGTAACCAAAGTGGACGGCACCTTTTCAGGCGTTGCCGAATTTCCGGGGAAAGATCAGTATCTGATGATGATCTCACGCAATCAGCGTACGCTTTATTCATCCTCGATTGTTCTTCAGGCTGATGATGAGATCACGATTCAGGGTGAACTCCCGCATTTTGAAAACACACGGCAGGTAACTTCCTTCGAAAATAATGCGATGACCAATCTGAATCGCATTGAAAGAAATTACAACCGTATTGTTGATTTCATAAACTACGGTGAGGTTGAGCAGGATACCATCCCAACGCTCATCCATACATGGAGCGATCTGTTCTGGTCCGTGCAGGATTCCTATCCAAACACACTGGCCTCCGACATGGGTAAGCTGAGATCCGTTGAAATTCTGAACGGCTGGCACGACGACCTCATGCTCCAGCGGATTGATGAATCGATGGCGGAAGGCACCCGTTACAAAGTGGAAAAAGCCACATTCGCAGCCGGAGCCATCATCAGAAAAGAAAATCTTCGCGCCGGAATCGCCTATATCGACTCCGTCAGCGCTACGTTTGATTCGCGCGAAAAACAGCTTGACCTGAAGATGCTCAAAACTGAGCTGTATTTAGATCATAACTATATCAGCGATGCGATCAATACCCTCAGAGTGATTGAGCGGGATTACACCGTTTACGAAGAGCTTCAGGGCTGGATCGATTTCACGATGTATGATCTCGAAAACCTCTCGAAAGGGCACCGGATGCCGGAATTTAACCTGGATCTGCTTTTTGAGGATGGCGATGTTTCGAATGAATCACTCGCAGATAAAGTGTATCTCTTCGAAATTGTGAATCTGGCTGACAGGGGTTATCAGCTTGAGTATAATCTTATGCTGATGCTTTACGGCGATTATCATGAAAAAGGACTGGAATTCGTTTCCGTGCCTATAAACGACAGCGGCGTTCTTGTACGCGCTTTTTACGAGGAGCGCGGATTGTTCTGGAACGTGGGCTCGCCGATCTCACTTGCCGAACAGGATTTGGTTGAAACACTTAACATCGGGACCGTTCCTACCCGGTTTTTAGTAGACTCAAACGGGCTGATAGTCCGTAAATACTCAGGAACAGATATATCAATTATTCAGAATGACATCAAAGAATTATTAGACGAGGAAAATCTATGAGAAAACTTATGATTGCAGGGAACTGGAAAATGAATCACGGCGCTGCAGATGCCGCGGATTTCTTTAAAAAGCTGAAAGGGGAAGTTTCCACAACTCCCAAAAATGTTGAGGTTCTGGTTTGCGCTCCCTTCACATCGCTTGCTGCCAGCGTTGACGCAGCTAAAGGAATTAAAACCATTCACGTTGGTGCACAAAATATGCACTTCGAAGCAAGCGGCGCCTACACGGGCGAAGTGAGCGCAGAAATGCTGAAAGAAACGGGATGTTCGCACGTCCTCGTAGGCCATTCTGAGCGCCGGCAGTATTTCGCAGAAACTGACGAAACGGTGAATCTCAAAACAAAAAAAGCCCTGACTGAAGGAATTGTTCCTGTCGTATGCGTCGGTGAACTTCTGGAAGAAAGAAAGGCCGATAAGCATTTTGATGTGGTAACGACGCAAGTAGAAGCCGCCTTCAAGGATGTTAGTGCGAAAGATGCTGCAACTATTGTAATTGCTTACGAGCCCGTTTGGGCAATCGGAACAGGCGAGGTGGCAACACCTGAGCAGGCGCAGGAAATGCACGCGCACATTCGCAGCGTGCTTGGTAAACTTTATGATACAGGCGTGGCAGATACTATCCGGATTCTCTACGGTGGAAGCATGAAGCCATCCAACGCGCCTGAACTGCTCGGCCAGAAGGACGTCGACGGCGGACTCATCGGCGGAGCCAGCCTTAAAGCAGATTCTTTCAACGAACTGATACAGGCGGCCGAAAAAGCCTCTTCCTGATAAACTGATTTTATGAGTACAATGAACGTATTGCTGATTGGCGGCGGCGGGCGCGAACATGCGCTCGCATGGGCTGTAAAAAAGTCTCCCCAGATTGGAACACTCTTTTTAGCTCCCGGCAATCCGGGCATGAAGAACCTCGGCGAACTGGTTTCGATAGATACATCAAACCACGAAGAGGTTCTTGAGTTCATTGAGGAAAATAACGTAGAGCTAACGATTGTTGGTCCGGAAAAACCGCTCGTGGAAGGGCTGGTTGATTACCTGGAAGATCACGATAAAAAAGCGTTCGGGCCTTCCGAGGCCGCCGCTCAGCTTGAAGGCAGTAAGTCCTTTGCCAAGGAAATCATGAAAAAATATGATATCCCGACGGCCGGTTTTCGTTCCTATGAGCGTGAAGAGTGGTCTGAGGCCCAGAAGTTTGTAGAAAGCACCAACGTTTTTCCACTCGTACTCAAAGCGGACGGACTTGCGGCCGGAAAAGGCGTATTCGTCTGTAAAAATCGTGATGAAGCTCAAAAAGCGCTCGAATATCTGCAGAATGATCCGGCTCTGAGTGCGGCTTCGTACCGGCTTGTGATTGAGGAGTTCATGGAAGGCGAGGAAGTCTCTGTATTTGCCATTTGTGATGGCGAGGAGTCGAAAATCCTGGCCTGGGCGCAGGATCACAAACGGATTGGTGAAGGCGATACCGGTCTAAACACAGGCGGAATGGGCGCTTATTCGCCCGCTCCGATTCTGGATGCTGACGGCGTCAGAAACATCCATCAAACCATCATTCAGCCGGTAATTGACGGCATGGCTTCTGAGGGCATTCCTTACAAAGGCGTGCTTTACTGCGGATTAATGATGACATCCGAAGGGCCGAAAGTAGTTGAGTTCAACTGCCGTTTTGGCGATCCGGAGTGTCAGGTGATGCTGCCCGCACTCAAAACCGATATCATCGACGTAATGGTCGCCGCGGCCAACGGGAAGCTCGGGCACATCAATATTGAGGTTTCCAGTGATTATTACACCTGCATCGTTCTGGCTTCGGAGGGATATCCGGGAGCGTACGAAAAAGGGAAGAAGATTACCGGGACATCCGATTTGCCGGAGGATATTCTTCTGTTCCACTGCGGGACCACGGAAAATGAATCAGGAGAACTGCTGACCAATGGCGGACGCGTTTTGAACGTAGTTGCCGGCGGTAAGACGCTTCGAGGATCAGTAGAAAAAGCCTATCAGGCGGTGGATAAGATTCACTTCGACGGTATGTATTTCAGGCGCGATATCGCCAAAAAGGGATTAACCAAAACCGGTGCCTGATGATGTCCGGCATCCCAAAAACGGTTTTTGCTTTTCTTCTGATCTTATCAGCGGCGTTTTTTGCGGGATGCACCTCCACGGCAGACATAGATTCATCACCGGCAGCTTCAGCACAATCTTCCATTTCGGATACGAATGAAGTGCTCACCTTCAACCCAATTGTTACGGGTTTGCGGGGTGCTTCATCAGTTTACGTTACGCCATCCAGGGAAGTATTCATCACTGAAACCGGCCGTCATCGCTATCTTGTAACCGATACAAGCGGTAAACGAATTGACTCACTTGGCAGCAGAGGCGTCGGCGATTACCGCTTCGACCGGCCCGTTTCGATTGATGCCACAAACGGGATGCGAATTTTCGTAGCCGATAAAAACAATCGCCGCGTGCAGGTATTTGACCGGAGGCGACAGTTTCTGAGCAGCATCACGGCGCCGGATCGTCCGGAAATCAGGCGGGATTATTTTGAACCCTCATTGCTAACTGTCAACACGTTCAGCGAACTTTTTGTGTATGATGATGACAGCCGCTCCATCTTTAAATATGATCAGCAGGGCAGATTCAGCCAGATGATTTCCCTCCGCGGCTACGAAGTCAATTTTCCCATTACGGCGCTGAAAGCCCATGAGGATATTCTCTACATTGGCGATCCTGAAATTGGAGTGATGCATCAGATCAGAACCGGCGGAGCCTACGCGGGATTTACGGGCGGCACAGGAATTTTGCGGGGGATCAGTATTTCAGACGGAACGATATGGGCTGTAAATGATAACGAGCTTCTTCGGATAAATTTTCGGGGAAGAGTGGTCGGTCGCTACACGCATAATATCGGAAACCAGATTTCCGGAGTTGCCGCCTCGGAACGGTCGGTTTTTATCCTTACAAATGATGCTCTCCACCGGGCAGCCAGGCCCTGAGGGTTCTCCTTAATTCCGTTGCCTCCGTTGGCGTTAAATCTTAATAAACTTAACGCTGCGGGTTATGCAAATCAGCTAAATAGGCAATATATTAGCAGATGGATTTGAAACTATTGATTACGACTTAATAACAAGCGAGCCAATTATGAATGTATTAATTGCCGATAAATTACCCGAATATTGTATAGATGACCTGAAGAAACTCGGTTTGAACGTGACTTCAAACCCGGGACTTACCGCTGATGATTTAAAAAATGTACTTCATGAATATTCAATTCTGGTGGTGCGCTCCACCAAAGTAAACGCCGATGCCATCAAAAGTGGAAAAAAACTGAGTCTGATCATTCGGGCGGGAGCCGGAGTAAATAACATTGATCTTAAAACGGCGTCATCTTACGGTATTTACGTTGCGAACTGTCCCGGGAAAAACTCCATAGCCGTGGCGGAACTTGCAATGGGTCATATTATCGCCCTTGACCGGAAAATCCCGGATAACGTTATGGATTTCAGAAACGGAACGTGGAATAAGGCGCTTTACTCCAAGGCAACCGGACTTTATGGCCGGAAAATCGGAGTGATCGGAATGGGGCAGATCGGTAGTGAGCTGCTCGAGCGTGCGCGCAGCTTTGGAATGGAGCTCTACGCCTGGTCACGTTCGCTGACGCCAGAGAAAGCCGAGGATATGGAAATAAACTACTGCAAATCCGTTGACGAACTGATCGATACCTGTGATATCATCTCCATACACGTGGCGCTTACTGATGATACCCGCGGTATGATTGACGCTACAAGAATCAGTAAAATGAAGCCGGGCGCTTTCTTTATCAACACGTCCAGAGCTGAAGTTGTGGATGAAGATGCGCTGATTGACGCGCTTAAGGAAGGAAAGATATCCGCCGGACTTGACGTGTTCTCTGATGAGCCTGAGTTCAAGCAGGGCGAGTTCAAAAGCCGCTTTGACGGCGTGCCGAATGTGTATATCACGCATCACACGGGCGCATCAACGGTTCAGGCGCAGAATGCTGTGGCCGATGCTGTGGTCGAAATCGTTGATAAGTACATCAATGAAGGCCATGTTATGAACTGGGTAAACCGCTGTGAATCCACCGATGCAAAATGGCAGCTCGTTGTGCGCCATTTTGATAAGCCCGGCGTAATTGCCAACGTGATGACGGACCTGAAAGCAGCGAATATCAACGCTGAGGAATTTCAGAACGTAATTTTTGCCGGAAAAATCGCAGCGTGCTGCACCATTCAGCTTAGTTCGGAACCTTCAGAAGAGATACTCTCATCCATTCGCGGGCGAACTGATGAAGTGATCAGTGTTGATCTGATTCAGCTCAATTAAGTCTGTGGTTATTGTTAAATCAGGCAGGAATTAAAATATTATCCTCACTATTTTGTTACACAAAGGGACTCCGAAGTCCCTTTGTTTTTTAATAGTAAATAAAGCGAATAAACATGTTATCACCCATCGGTGGACGCCGGAAAAAGCACAAGCGTTTCGATTACACCCCGCGGTATTACGATCCTGAAAAAGAAAAGAAGAGCGACATCGCGCGTAAAATCAAGATGGAGAGCAAGGTACGCAGAGGCCCGGCGCGATCTGTAATTCTCTACGCGGCGATACTATTTATTTTATTTTACTTCTTCCTGCAGCTCTAATCTTAGTATCTTCCTGACTGCAAAAGAGGGTAAGCTGATCTGCCCGAATTATTTCTCAACCGTTTAGAAATCAGTACGTTGAATCAAACCAGCCAGAACGAAAATACAACAGAACAAAGCGATTCCGTCATCCGCCTGCTTCCGTCGGAGCTGTCCAATAAGATTGCAGCCGGAGAAGTTGTGGAGCGTCCCGGCGCTGTTGTTAAAGAGCTGCTTGATAACGCGATTGACTCCGGCGCAGATTCTATCAAAATTCTGATCAGGCAGGCCGGTAAAGCGATGATTCAGGTCGTGGATAACGGCTGCGGGATGTCGGCTGATGACCTTAAACTTTGTTTTACGCGCCACGCCACGTCGAAAATTCACCAGGTTGAGGATCTCTACAATATCCGCACGCTGGGATTTCGCGGTGAAGCGATGGCATCTATAGCGGCCGTTTCCCAGATCAGTGCAAAAACGAAACGCGTGCAGGACAACACGGGATGGGAACTTGAAATCTGGGGCGGCGAGGAACGTGAAATGGCGCCGGTTGCCGCGGAAGACGGAACATCCGTAACGGTCAAAAATTTATTTTTTAACGTACCGGCCCGGCGCGCTTTTCTGAAAACGGATCAGACTGAACTTCGGCACATCATACTTGCGGTACAGCAGGCCGCGCTGGCTCATCCCGATATAGCTTTTGAACTGACTGACGGATCAGAGATCATCTACAAACTGCCGTCTCAAAAACTATCCGACCGGATTGCGGCGATTTTTGGCAAATCTTACAAAGCCAGCCTGATTCCCGTTGAAGAAGAAACCAGTCTGTTTTCCGTAAAAGGCTACATTATTGACCCAAGGCTAACGAAAAAATCCCGCGGCGAGCAGTTCCTATTCGTAAACGGAAGGCCGTTTTTTCACAGGCACCTGAACTATGTAATTCAGAAAATATATTCGGACTGGATTAGTCAGGATCAGTTTCCGTTTTACGCGCTGTTTTACGAGATGAATCCCGGCTCGGTTGATGTGAACGTACATCCCACAAAGCTGGAGGTCAAGTTTGAGGATGAACGCAGTATTTCAAGCTTTACGCGCTCCATTGTAAAGCGCGCCCTTAACGAGCGTTTTCACGTACCGCCGCTCAAGCCGGAAGAGGAATCCGAAAAAGAGACCGGTTTTAAGGCTGATTTCTCAGGATTCTCACAGCCCGAATCCAGTCTAAGCAAAGGGTTTCAGAATTTCGACAGAGGCGGATATTCCGGAAGTCGTTTTCCGTCCGGATCGCAGGGTGGATATCAGCCGCAGAAACCACAAACGGCTACCTTTTTCTCCGGACACCGTCAGGCAGAAGCGCTTTACGGAGGCGGAGATCGTCCGGCTGATAGGAGAGAGACGGCCGGTGAAACTCAGGCGCCCGCGTACGATAAAGGCAGCGGTTTCTGGCAGCTTCACGATACGTACATTCTTACCCAAACGCTTTCCGGGCTGTTGATTATCGATCAGTATTCGGCACATAAACGAATTTTGTTTGAAAAAGCGGTAAAAACGACGGAATCCGGTTTGCCAAGCACGCAGCAATTACTATTCCCGCAAACCGTGGATTTTTCCGCATCAGATTACGCGTTACTGAAAGAAGCCGCGCCAACGCTGCGGAAAATGGGGTTCAATATTCAGCTGCTGAGCGGAAATTCAGCTATTATTTCCGGAGTGCCTTCTGATGTTAATTTGGGCCACGAAAAGCCCTTTATTGAATCGATACTGCACCAGTATCAGAGTTACGGCTCCTCAGTAAAGCTTAGCGCCCGTGAAAAGCTCGCGCTGGCCTATGCCTCAAAAGCGGCCATACCAAGAGGAAAAAAACTATCCAACACAGAAATGGAGGCACTAATTGATCAGCTGTTTTCCTGCGATGATCCGTTTTTTGATCCCCAAAGAAAACCGATAGTTTCGTTTTCATCCAGAGAAGAGATTGCCTGGAAATTTCAGTGATGGGGAACGCGTCCTGATCAGAGACCCAATGTTATCGTTTAAATAGGGAATCTGAAAACAGAACTGTTGTTAATTTCCGGGTGTAAATATCCTATGTTGTATAATATCAATCCTGTAGGGACAGGGCATGCCCTGTCCCTACAGATCTGAAATGAAAATAATTCAGGACAAAACCATTGGATAATGCCCCAATAACCCATAAAAAAATCCCGTCTGAAATAAATCAAACGGGATCAGATTCCATCTTAAACTAATCCGGGATCAGTTCAGGGAAATGGCGTTTTCGATGGTTTCATTTTCCATTTCGCGAAGCTCATCCTCAAAGAAGAATTTCTCTTCGCCAAATGCGGGCTCCAGATCGTTCAGCCATACTGCTTTTGGATCATATTTTGCGAAAAACGGCCTGTTTGCCCAGTCGGGATTACGGCCCTGAATCATATTCAGCACAAACACTTTTTCGCCTTTGATTTCAGTCACGCCAATCACGTGCACTTTACCCGGCTTGCACGACATACTCGGGCCTCTGACCGTACGGCCGATTCCGCTGATATTTTTGTAAGCCTCAGAGTAAATTTCCCAGGCTCTTTCCAGCGGGATATCAAAGTAGTGCTGCGCGCCGGTATCGCGTACAACGAACATGTAGTATGGAATGAGTCCCTGGCTAACCTGTTCCTGCCACATCTCGCGCCACGCCTCGGCGCTGTCGTTGATGCCCCACAGAATCGGGGACTGCGTGCGGATTTCAGTTCCGGTAGC
>PXAI01000379.1 GCA_003567135.1 Balneolia bacterium
AAATTGCTGATTAGAAGTATCCGGTAAACAACAGATCGTCGCCGGTCTGTTCCCAGCTCGTCTTTTTTAGGCCAAATGCCTGACTCATACTTTCAAGACCGAGTCCCTGTACGGATTTGGTTCCGCCGCCAAGCATTTTCGGGGCGATGAAAAGGTGAAACTTATCCACGAGATTCTGACGGATAAGCGCTGTGGCAAGATCGCGTCCCGCTTCAACGAGCACTGAAGTGATACCGGCTTCTCCGAGCTGCCTGAATGCCTGATCCAGATCGGAATGGCCGTCACGATTTTTTACGAGCAGCGTTTTTCCCCGAAAGTAATCGCGGCTGAGGAGACTCAGCATGGGGTCAGCTTTTTCGTTAAACGCCTTTTCGTTATGCGTGATGACAATCGTTTTTTCCTCAAACTGATCCGAAAAAAGATTCAGTTCGCGCGGCAGCTCAAGGTTTCCGTCAATCACCACGCGAAATGGCTGCCTGCCTTCAGTGTGGCGCAAGGTGAGCTTCGGATTGTCTTTGATGGCGGTTCTTCGGCCTACCATTACGGCATCGTACCGGCCTCTCCATTCGTGCACTTTTGTTCTGGATTCTTTGCCGGTAATCCATTGAGAGCTTCCGTCGGGGGCGGCAATATATCCGTCGAGCGTCTGCGCGATTTTGAGGATTACGAACGGTTTCCCGAATCTGATCCAGTGAAGAAAAACTTCGTTCTGCGCTTGTGCCTTTTCTTCGAGCAGGCCCGAATCCACCTGAATGCCTGCCTTTCTGATCCGCTCAATTCCCTTGCCGTTTACATTTGGATTAGGATCGCCCAGCGCCACAACAACGCGTTTGAAGGGCAGCTTAGAGATAGCATCCGCGCACGGTGGAGTTTTACCGTGATGCGCGCACGGTTCCAGCGTTACGTACATCGTGGCGTCAACAAGTTCGCTGCGGTCTTTAATGCTGTCGAGCGCGTTGATTTCAGCGTGCGCCTGCCCAATACGCTCGTGATATCCTTTACCGATCAGTTCGCCGTTTTTATTCACAATCACGCAGCCAACCAGCGGATTCGGGCTTACGTATCCCGCTCCCTTATCAGCAAGCTGAATCGCGCGGCGCATCCACTTTTCGTCTGTTTTGCTGTATGTGTTTTTTGGGCTCATTTAAATGTGATCGCTGAACTGACAGTATAAAAAAAGGCAGGATACAAAACTGCACCCTGCCTTCAAAAATCGTTGATTTCCGTAATTACTGCATGAACAGGTTACGGTGATCGCGTACGCGGGCCTGATCCTGAAGACGCTCGATCAGTTTTTCTGTAAAAATCTGAGCTTTTTGCTGCTCCAGACGCTGGCGGATACGGGTACGCTCGGAGCTTCCGAGATTTTCGATGTTGGCATCGCGGCGTTCTTCAACAACGAAGAAAAACGCGGCCTGATCGCCACGGACGGGGCCTTTCAGCGTTTCAACTTCAGAACCAAAGATGGCGCCGATAATAGCCGGTTCGCGTCCGCCACCAGGAAGGTTGGATGCGTTCATTCGAAGATTGCTGGCGGTCTGAACTTCACGCTCGGCCGATTCAGCGATAGCTTCGAGTGAACCGAGGCCTGCGAAACGCTCACGTGCGCGTTCCATCAGAATATCGCCCTGTCTTTTAGCGCGAAGCGTATTTTCAATTTCTGAACGAACTTCTTCCATCGGCCTTGGACCGGCTGAAATTACTTCATCAACGCGGATAACAAGGAAGCGGTCGTCGAGCTCAAGCGCTTCGAGAACCTGTCCGGCGCGCGCATTTCTGAGGTGGCGCACAATCAGACGGCTTTCGCCGATTCCGGCAATAAACGGGGTATCTTTAGTAAGCGTAGCCTGGCGGGCTTCGAGTCCCTGACGCTCAAGTTCTTCGTCAAATCCGTAGGCGGCAGCGTCGGCGTGGAAATCATCGGCGGCAAACTGCTGAGCAGTTACGGTCTCACGCGGATCAGCCTCAACGTTACGGCTCAGTATTACGAAACGGCCGTTGCTGCGCTTGATAATTTTCACGTTTTCGTCAGTTACGAAAGGCTCGCTGACTTCACCGTTTTCGAGATCAGCTACGCTTTGAAGCTCAGGATCAAGCTCGGAAACGTCCTCGACAGAGCGCTGGAAAGGAGTAGTTGAAAAATTGAGGGCGAGAAAGAGGGAGTCGTTAGTCGCGTTGGCGAAATCGGTCCGCATATTCTCGAGAAGATTCACGGTGCGAAGCGTGTCATCAGCAGTAGGCTCTTTGCTGAAACTCACATGACGGAAACGCCAGGTCTGATCGCGGTGGAATTTTTCTCTGTTTGCTCTGTAGTACGATCTGACATCACTGTCGCTGATCGTAATTTCATTATCAGAAACCTCTGAGAACGGGATACGAACGAAAGAAACATCGGCACGGGTATTGGCGCTGATATAGTCGATTTCAATCTCGCGGCTGGTTACCGTCTGGAAAGAGGTAATGTATTCGTTGAGCTTTTCCTGTCTTCTGCGGTCACGGATCTGCTCTTCGATGAAAGCCCATTCGCCGGCAAGATTCGGGTCGCTGAGCGCCTGATTAAGAGAGGCGCGGTCGATCTGGCCATCCTGACCGGTAAAAATTTGTCTGATAAACGGATCGGGATCATCACCATGAACCAGTTCCATGAGTTCGTCGTCAGAAACGGTGATGCCAAGTTCTTCCATTACATCCCGGAGGGCGAGTTCAAGAACCATCTGATCCCAGACGATTTCCTCGTAGTAGGCACGTTGTTCACGCGAAGGAGGGTTTCCGGTTTGCTGGCGGTATTGTTCAGAAAACTGTTGAACGCGGTTGTTGAACTCGGTGTGTGTAATTGGGTGTCCGTTTACTTCGCCCATGTTTTGGGGGCCAGCCATCACGGCGTCGAATACCTGTGTATCCTGAAGCATGAAGAGAACACCAAAGGCAATAACAAGAACCCAAAGTACGGCTCCTGTGCTTGCCCTCATTTTTTCCATGAATCCCATCGATTCCTCGGCAATAGGTTAATTTTCGGTTAATAACTGCACGCAGACTGCAGTTTTTATAGCTGAGTAAAATAAGGGGATTATCAGCCAAATCAAAGCCAATGAATCCACCCTGATGATATAACGCCCGGCATGTATGATAAAGTGCGGCAGTTGGGAAGAACAGTTTGAAAACGGGGATCTAAACAACAAAAACCAGGCCTGTAGGGACGGGGCATGCCCTATCCCTACAGGTGTATATGAATCAATAATATACGAGTATATAAATCCTTGCTGATACCCCTAGAAAATATCAACGAGCCTCATGTGCTTCAGAAAATGGCGGGGATTTTCGTTGAAGTTGATGATCAGGTCGTTCAGGTTATATGACAGGCTGTCGAGATTATTGTAAAGCGACGGATCGTTTACAAGACGCCCGAGGCTGCCTTCGCCCTCGTTAATTTTTTTGAGGATGTCGTTTACTTCCCTGCTCATTTCGTTAAGGCTTGCGGAAGTTTCATCAAGATTTCTTGCGGTTGATTCCAGGCTTGCCAGCACGCTGTCCACTTTGGCCTCCTGTCCGGTTGTGAGTCCGTCAAGGTTCTGAAGTACGTTTCTGAGATGCGTTACGGACTCCTCAATATGGCGGTTGTTCCGCTGAATCAGCGTTTCAACTTCCGATGACGTCGTGTTCAGGCTGGATAGCATTTCCTGAATATCACTGCGGGCGCTTTCGGTCATCATGTCATCAACCTGTGTTAGCACGCTGTTCAGGCGTTTTGTGGATGAGCGGATATCTCCGCCGGTTTCTTCGCCCAGTTCGCGTACGGTGCCCATAATGCCTTCATCATAAAAGCCGGGGATTTTTGCTCCGGAGTCGAGCCGGTCTGAGCTGTCGCCGCGCTCAATTTCAATTCCTTTTTCGAGCAGCTGTACGGACCGGATATACGCCTTGGTTCCAACGGGAAATTCCTGGGGCACGTTGAACGACATCAGCACATTTACGCTGTCGGAATCCTGAAAAGAAACCCGTGTTACGCGTCCGATTTTTACGCCCTGCAAAAAAATTGAGCTTCCCGGATTAATGCCATCCACGCGGTCGAAGTTTGCGTGTAGCTGATAGGTCTGGCCAAAAATGGGCGTTTCCGCCATAAACCGGTAGCCGATCACCGCTACAATAATGGCGGCTACGATGGTAAGGCCTACTTTAAGTTCGTTTTTCATGGGATAGGTTGATAACAGTTGGATCGTAAAATGCTAAATTTGATACTCACTTGCTTTCACAAATGACATAAGGCGTTCGTGGTTGCTTTCTCTGAGCTCATCGATGGTGCCGTACCAGCTCAGTTTTTGCTCATCCAGAAATGCGGCACTATCCGCAATATCCAGCACGCTGTGCATATCGTGCGTAACCACAATAGACGTAATATTGAGGTTCTCCGATAGCCGGACAATCAGTTCGTTTATTTCCTCTGATGTTTCCGGATCGAGACCAGAGGTGGGCTCATCATACATTATATACTGGGGTTGTAACACAATTGCCCTTGCAAGGCCAACCCGTTTTCTCATCCCGCCGGAAAGTTCTGAAGTCCCTTTATTTCCGATATTTCCGAGGTTTACCATCTCAAGACAATCTGTTACGCGCTTATGAATCTCTTTTTCGGTTTTATTCGTGAAATACCGCAGTGGGAACGCCACATTTTCATAGGCTGAGATGGAATCAAAAAGCGCGGCGCCCTGAAACAGAAAACCAAACTGCTGGCGAACCAAGCGAAGCTCCACGTAGTTGAGTTTGAAAATATTTCTGCCATCCACAATCACTTCACCTTCGTCGGGGGTCATAAGCGCGTTGATGTGCTTTACCAAAACAGACTTTCCGCATCCGGATTTCCCGATGATCGCAAGCGTACGCCCCTCCTCAATCTGAAGGCTGACATCCTTCCAGACGAGGTTATCGCCGAAGCTTTTGGTTAAGTTTTTGATTTCAATCATAACTTTCGGAAATCAGAATTCCTTTTCAAAAAAAATTAGAATCAGAGCAGTACAGCTGCCAGCACAAGATCTGCCAGCAGAATATAAATACAGCTTAATACCGCCGCGTTCGTGGTTGCATTACCTACGCCCTCGGCACCACCGGTGGCATAATATCCCTTAAAACAGGAGATGGAGGTAATGATAAAGCCAAATACGACGGCTTTTGTTAAACCGAAGATAATATCCCAGGCGAAGAAAAATTCACGGGCGCCCTGCATAAAATCGGCCGCCGGTACGGAACCGGTAACCCAGCCGGCCAAAATTCCGCCGCCAATTCCACATGTTGCTGCGGCCACCCAAAGAACGGGAAACATTACAAAGCCGGCAAGTACCCTGGGTACAACCAGAAACGAAACGCTGTTGAAGCCCATAGACTCCAGCGCGTCGATCTGTTCTGAAACGCGCATGGTTCCAAGTTCGGTTGCAATTCGTGCCCCAACGCGGCCGGCAAGAATCAAACCGCTGATTACGGCCGCGAGCTCAATAATGATCGACTGGGAAACAATGGCGCCAATCGTAGACTTTGGTATTAGCGCTGAAATCAGCTGATAGGAAGTTTGGATGGTAAGTACAGCTCCGGTAAAGAGGCCCGCCAGCATAACAATGGGCAGTGACTCGTAACCAGTTTTAATCATTTCGGAAACAAAATTCCGATAATATGATTTAACTTCTGTAGATGACCGGATTGCCTGATAAAGCAAACGACCGTAGCGTCCAAAATCGTAAAATATATCCATCTCGGGTATCAGATTTTAATAGTGATGGTAATATACACCGAATCCTGTTAATTTCACGGATACCTGAAATTCATTGTTAACACCAGTTTTTAGCGCCAGGTTACAAAAATTTATATGAAATTAGTCCTGAAAATCATCCCCCTTTGTCTTCTTATCTGCTTCTCAGCACCGGTTGAGCAGGCAGAAGCGCAGGATGCTCAGCAAACCGTTTATCGTTTTTTACAGTTATCCAGCTCACCAAGGGCAGCCGCTCTGGGCGGTAATCACGTCGCTATGAACGATGCAGATGCCTCGCTGACGTTCATTAATCCCGCCTATATTTCTGAAAGGATGGATGGTAATTTTGCGATATCCTACCTGAATCACATCAGTGATGTGAACATGGGTTTTGTGAGCACCGCCTGGGACATGCCCTATGTGGGGATGATCGCTGCCGGGGTAAGATTTATTGATTACGGCGAGATTAGACAAAGCAACGCCATGGGCGAAGATCTCGGCAGTATGTCCGCGAGGGATCTGGCGCTTTCGGTCGGCCACGCGCGCCCGGTTGCTGAAAACCTTACGGCAGGTATTTCAACCGCTCTTATTTACTCAGGGTATGGCCCTGTTAGCTCAGGTGCTTTTTCCGTTACGGGGGGATTATTCTATTATTTAGAATCCGCAGAACTGAACATCGGCGCGGTGGTCAGCAATGTGGGTACGCAGATAAGAACGTTTAGCGGCCGCAATGAACCTCTACCAATTGATATCCGGCTTGGCGTTTCCCGTAAGCTTGAAAATCTTCCTCTTCGCCTGAATCTTACCGCGCATTCGCTGCAACAGTGGGAAATTAAAACGGCCAATGATGAAGAAGACCCCGACTTCCTGAAAAATCTTCTGCGCCACTTTACACTGGGCGGCGAACTGATGATATCATCCTCAGTGCACATCCGCGTTGGATATGATCACCTTACCAACAGCGAACTGAAAGCAGGGAGTCGACTCGATACGGCTGGATTTGCGCTCGGAGTCGGATTCCGAATTAAAGGAATTCAGTTTGATCTGAGCCAGAGCTCGTTCAGCGAGCTGGGCGGCGTTACCAGAATCGGGATTCACACGTATCTGTAAAACGCCTTTTTAAACGATTCTTTTCCATAAAGGGTTTTGGGCTGAAAAACTAATAAACAACCGATGATCAGATATTTGACAGCCGGAGAGTCGCACGGGCCTGAGCTCACCGGAATAGTAGAAGGCCTGCCAGCAGGACTCGAACTTACCAGCGAAGAAATCTCACTGCACCTTGCGCGCCGCCAAAAAGGGTACGGACGCGGCGGGCGGATGGCCTGGGAAAAAGATATGGTTCGGATTTCATCCGGCCTCAGGTTTGGCAAAACGATGGGAAGTCCGGTTACGTTTCACCTGGCTAACCGCGCCTGGGAAAAAGACGAGGCAAACTGGCCGGTAACGATGTCGCCGGAAGGAGATGGAACCGGTGTCGAAAAAATTACGCTTCCAAGGCCGGGACACGCCGATCTGGTGGGTGTCCAGAAATACGGCTTTGATGATATACGTCCCGTAATCGAGCGATCCAGCGCGCGGGAAACCGCCATGCGTGTTGCCTGCTGCGGCACGGCGCGGATTCTTCTGAAAAAACTGGGTATCGAAATCGGTGGCCACGTCACAAGAATTGGATCTGTAGGATTTGAAAGCTGGGAGCAGATCAGAAATATCGCTGACCCGAAAACCGAAGCCGGCGCGGAAAAGATTTTTACCGAGGCGGATAAATCTGAAGTCCGTTGTCTGGATGAAAATCTGACTGAAGCGATGGTCGACGAAATTAAGAAACGCCGCAAGGAAGGATCATCCCTCGGAGGAATTTATGAAATCGTGGTTACGGGACTCGCGGCCGGTCTGGGCAGCTATGTACACTGGGATCGTAAACTGGACGGACTTATTGCACAGGCGATTATGTCGACCCAGGCGATGAAAGGCGTGCAGATTGGCCTCGGATTTGAAGCAGGAGGCAGGCCGGGCCACGAAGTGCACGATGCCATTACTAAAAAAGGAAACCGCTTCAGCCGGGCTACGAACCGCGCCGGAGGCCTTGAGGGCGGCGTAACAACCGGCGAAACGCTTCTGGTTCAGGGTGTGATGAAACCCATCCCAACTATGCTGAATCCGCTTGATACGGTGGATATTGCTTCGGGAAAATCCGAAAAAACGCGCTATGAACGTTCTGATGTGTGTGCCCTGCCCCGTGCGGTTGTGGTAGCTGAAAGCGTGATCGCTCCGGTGCTCGCAAACGCAATTCTGGAAAAATTCGGCGGCGACAGTATGGATGAACTGATCAGGCGTTACAAAGCGGAAACATCCGCCTGAATGTGCATTGAACCACAGAGTTAAAAAGCCGAAATTACAGCTATGAAAAATAGTGACAGAATTGAGCAGCTCAAGCGGTTCGCAGAAGAAGATCCCAATGATTCATTCAGCAGGTTTGCGCTGGCGCTCGAATACATGAAGGGCAACGATTTGCAACAAGCCGCCGGGTTATTCGTTCATATTCTGAAACGTGATCCTGAATACAGTGGCGCGTACTATCACCTCGGCAAAGTTTACGAACTTCTCGGTCGTGGTGATGACGCCCGAACCACATATACAAAAGGGATAACAGTTTGTACCCGTCAGCAGGATTTGCATGCTGCGCAGGAGCTTAAACAGGCATTAAATGAATTAGAGGAAACGGATTAGCTATGAATCTGAAGGGTCTGAATAAAGGGATTTCAGCTGTAATGCTGGTTCTGTTTTTAACGGTTTCGATGAACGTTCAGGTAACTGCACAGGATAGCAGCGATCCGCAAACCCATGAGGTTGAGCAGCGCCAGACGCTCTTTTCCATTTCAAGAATGTACGGCGTTACCGTTCAGAATCTGAGAGACTGGAATAATCTGGAAACAGATGCGCTTTCCCCCGGCATGAAGCTTTTTGTGAGCGAACCGCCCGCTGATGCTGAGCCTCC
>PXAI01000333.1 GCA_003567135.1 Balneolia bacterium
ATCTCACCCATCTCACCCATCTCACTTATCTTCTTATTCTCCCCCGTAAATGCTACCTTTAAGCAACATTAACTAACCAGAATTTACTATGGCGAAAAATTTCTATCGGTTTGTGCTGCCGGCCTGTTTTGTGTTGGCGCTATATCTGGCGGGATGTTCCGGTTCGCGTGATGCCTCGCAGCAGCGGGGTGAAGCGATTCAAACGGGCGAGGCGAGCTGGTATGGCCCGGGGTTTCACGGGCGGCAAACGGCCAATGGCGAGCGGTATAACCAGAATCAGCTTACGGCTGCGCACCGTACGCTTGAGTTTGGCACTATGGTTCGTGTGGTCAATCTGGATAACGGTAAATCGGTTGTGGTTCGAATTAATGATCGTGGGCCGTATGCCAGAGGTCGCATTATTGACCTTTCCAGAGCTGCCGCGCGTGAAATTGACATGATCCAGAGCGGAGTTGCCAATGTTCGGCTTGAAAGGCTCTCCGGACGTCAAACGGCTGACGTTAACCGGGAATCGTTTACCGTCCAGATCGGATCGTACAGCAGCCGGTCTGAGGCGCGTCGCGAAGCCGGGAAGCTCAGCAATACGAGAGTTGTTCAGGCCAGAGTAAATAACAGAAATGTGTACCGGGTATATTACGGCAGTTTTGATAGTCGTAATGAAGCAGAAAGAGCATTGAGAAGACTGCAGAGCCGGGGCCACAACGGATTTGTAAAACAGGAGCAGAACTGATGATTAGAAAGGTTGCCGCAACAAAAATTCTATTATTACTCATTCACACGTCACTTTCGGCGCAGGGATACCTAATGCTTGCCGGGGGCGGATCGGAACAAAACGATGCCGGAAGCTGGTCGGAGGAGCCCTACGGCTGGTTTGTGGAAAAAGCAAACGGTGGCAAAATCGTGGTGCTCTCCAACGGCGACACCAGCCCGTGGATCCCGGATTACTTTCTTCAGCTCGGCGCCGGCGATGTCATCAATCTGAATATTCTTGATAATCCTGAGTCGCAGATTGTATCGGAGCTGAATGAGTCAACAGGCGTTTTTATCAAGGGCGGAAATCAGCAAAACTATATTGATGCCTGGCTTGGCCAGCCGGTCGGTGATGCCATTAAAGAGCTGTTCGAAAACGGTGGTGTTGTCGGCGGAACAAGCGCCGGTGCGATGATTACCGGAACGTATGTGAGCAGCAACACTGAAGAGCGCGGATCCAACTCCATCGATAATCTCACAAACCCGTTTAACCGGTTCAATGATATTCACACAGGATTTCTCGATTTACTTCCTAACGCCGTTGTTGATACGCACTATTTTGAACGTGGCCGCGTAGGCCGACTGCTCGGTTTTATGGGTCGAATTCAGGCGGACTTTGAGCCTGCACGGCTCTTTGGTCTGGGAGTTGATGATCGCACCGCCGTAATGATCACACCGGATAACACGATGCAGGTCAGCGGCTCCGGCGGCGTTCACTGGATGATCCGCGATGCTGAAACCACAATTTTCGCCCGGCCCAATCAGCAGCTTTCTGTTACGGATATGAAGGTTCACCAGCTTACGCACGGTTTTAAAATAGATCTGGGAACCGGCGAAATCCTGGAAATGCCCGACGATGCCGAATGGGTGGAAGCCCGCGGCGACGACAGCTATCTCGGCCGAATGAGCGTCACGCCCTTGTTCTGGAACAGCAACTATCTGAATCAGCTGAATACACGGGATGATGAGTCAGAGGCGTGGGTTGTTCTGACGAGCGGCGAGGAAAGCCTGGTTCGTTTTGAAGGCTTGCGCGAACTCATAACCATAGTGGATTTTGAGGAAGAAATGCTGGCGGATGAAGCATGGATGGAATCTCTTTTTGATGGAATCCGGTTATTTACGGCGTTGAATTATGATGATTCGGAGCTGTTTTTCGGATCAGCAGAAATTCAGGAACTTGCAGACGAATATGACGGAGTGATCGAGGCGTTATCAGCACAGTTTACGCTGATGGGCGAGGCAGTGAGTCCGAACATTAGTTCTGATGAATACGCCAGCTACGACGGCGTCCTCGAAACGGAAACCGCAACCGGATTTCTGCCGGGCGTAATTCTGATCGACAGCACCTATACCGATCCTGATTTCTTTGAAAACCGCAGCGCCGCTACGGGCTGGCTGATGAGAGAATCCGGCGCGCACATCGGCATAAACTATACGCAATCCCGCAATATAAACCTGGCTGATGGCGAACTCCTGTTTCCGAATACGCTGATTCCCGCTATTGTGCTGGATGCAAGCGAAGGCTACTACACTGCCGCCAGTCCGTTCAATGTGTCAAATTTCAGCAGCGCAACGCGAAATGCAGCCGCTGTTTCATCCGCGAGGCTTTCTGTTGTGCGGGAAGGCGAATCGTTTGTTCTGTACGAACCCGAACGGGATGATGATGACGACGATAACGGAGATACTGATACGTCCACCGGGCCGATGAATGAGCTCCCGTCAATGTTTGAAATCCGTAAAGCCTATCCTAATCCGTTCAACCCTTCCACTACACTTCTGGTTGATTCCCCTGAGCCCGCAAAAGTGGCGCTTCAGGTTTACAATATGGCCGGACAAATGGTCTACTCAAGATCCGCATTTCCGCTAATGGCGGGGGCAAATTCGCTGCACGTAAATCTGGAAGGCAAAAGCAGCGGCGTGTATCTGGTGCGGGTTTCCGGTGCCGGGCATCAATCCGTAATTCAGGTCAGCCTGGTCAAATAAGCCGTATCAGGCGGAAACGGGAACCTGCTGATCTTTCAGGAAAGGAAATGAGGATACAGTATCCTGAATGCAGAGCGTGTAAATTTTGGCGGGAGGGAAATTCAGGAATGTTACTTTTTCATCCATGCACATCTCCCGTACAACCTTTTTCTCGAAACGGCAGCGGAAGTGATTGAAGTTCAGATACTTGTAGTAAGTGATGTGCCCGCCGGGCGTGGTGAGCATCAGCTTTTTGATCCAGATTTCTTTCGAGACAGATTCCGGAACGGACTCATACGGAATGCTTGAGAGGATGTAATCGTAGGGCTGTAAGGCGTTGAATTCCAGAAAATCCGCAAAGTGAATGCGTACGTTTGATCCTTTGAATTTGCGGCGGAGCATCCGGGTAAAATGAGGGTTGATCTCCACCAAATCCAGATGATCCTGAGGCCGGAGCGCTTTGGTGATTTCGCGGGTCAGGGTTCCGGTTCCGGGGCCCAGTTCTAAAACACGAAACGGCTTATCCGATTTCGAAATCTTATCCTTAAGAATGGAAACGGCATCTTTCACCAGAAACTTAGAACTCGGCACGAGCGCGCCGGTACTTTTCAGATCCCGCAAAAAGAAAATAAGATTATTCAAAGTGATTCAGATCGTTGTTGCAATGCATGCTTATTATAATCAAATAAAAAAGCCATTGCAACGAAGTTTATTTAGGTGTTAAAACAGAAACCGGCAGGATCATTTCCTCCATTGAAGCCCCGCCATGCTGGAATGTATCCTTATATTTGTTGCGGAATTTTTGATAGTTGGTAGGATACACAAAGTAGTAATCCTCCTTTGCAAAAATGTAATTCGTTGTGTTGCTTATCTTTGGCAGTTTGTACTGCGCCGGATCATTTGCCACGATAGACGCCTCGCGCTCGCTTTTTAGCTGACGCCCAAATTTATAGCGAAGGCTTGTGGATGTATTCCGGTCGCCCAGTACCTTGGTATCCCGCAACGCACGAACGGAGCCGTGATCGGTAGTAACGACGATCCGGACGTTCTTTTTTGACAAATCTTTGAATATCTGGAGCAGGTTCGAATGGGCGAACCAGGTTTTTGCCAGTGACCGGAATGCGGCCACATCCGGCGCGATTTCCTTCAGGACATCCGAATCAGATCGCGAATGAACCAGCGTATCTACAAAATTGAATACAAACGCGTTCAGCGGCGACTGCGTGTAGTTCGCGATCCGGTCAGCAATTCGCTTACCGTCATCCTGCTGGATAACTTTTTCGTAGCGTGGCTTGATATCATGGCCGTTTCGCTGAAGAAGTTCTCCCAGTAGCTCCGGCTCAAACTTGTTGATAGAGGTTTCGTCACTGTCGGCATTTCGCCAGAGATCGGGATAGCGGCGCTCAATCTGCGATGGGTATAACCCGGCAAAAATCGCATTCCGTGAATATGGTGTGGCCGTGGGGAGGATTGAGTAATAGAACTCCGTATCAATGTTATAAAAATCTGTGAGCAGATTTTCGAACTGCAGCCACTGATCGTACCGCATACAGTCGATCAGAATAAAAAACGTACTGTCGGCCTTATCCAGATCCGGCAAAACGTATTCTTTAAATATGTCGGGCGATAACACCGGACGATTCGGAAGTTTTTGATCCAGCCAGTAAGGATACTCCTCCTCGATAAATTTTCCGAATTCGGTATTCGCCTGAGCGATCTGATCCTGTAAAACCTGCTGGAGGCCTTCGTCGCCGTTTTCAAGTTCAATTTCCCAGGCGGTCAGCTGGGTGTAGATCGAAATCCACTCTTTCCATCCCGGCCGGCTGTCGATTTGCGCAGAAATGGTACGAAAACTTTGTAAATAGGATTGCGCGGCTTTTTCGTTTGTAAGCCTTTTACGATCCAGAATGCGCTTTATGGTCAGCAGAATCTGATTAGGGTTTACCGGCTTAATCAGATAATCGGAGATTTTCGCGCCGATCGCATCCTCCATAATCGCCTCTTCCTCGCTTTTGGTAATCATCACCACGGGAAGCAGCGGGTTTTTTTGCTTGATTAGCCCAAGCGTGGTCAGTCCGTCGAGGCCGGGCATTTGTTCGTCCAGAAAAACCAGATCCACCTTTTTTTCGCTTACCACCGATACGGCATCTTCGCCGTTTGTAACGGGCGTTACGTTAAACCCTTTGTTCTCAAGAAAAATAATATGCGGACGCAAGGCTTCGATTTCATCATCTGCCCAAAGAATGTGTATACTCATAGAATATTTTTAGAAGTGTGACCGGTTGAGTGAAAAGGTCAAACGGTCACAAGGTCACGAATGTTATCCAGCCTTGCCTCGCCAATCCCCCGAACGTTAATGAGGTCTTCCACAGATTCGAAATCCCCGTTCTGTTCACGATATTCAATAATTCTGGCAGCAATAGCAGGACCAATACCGGGAAGTTCCACAAGTTCCTCAATGCTTGCCGTGTTGACATTGATTTTTCCTTCA
This sequence comes from Balneolia bacterium, assembly GCA_003567135.1. GTDB lineage: Bacteria > Bacteroidota > Rhodothermia > Balneolales > Cyclonatronaceae > PXAI01. The sequence goes on from PXAI01000333.1 coordinate 5,204, forward strand.
GAATCAACTCCAGCTGGTGTACTATCTTCAACGTGTTCAGCGGGTTGAATCGTTTCATTTTTTCCGGCCACTGCGATTTCCGATGTGACTTCAGGTTGTTGTTCAGGCTCCGGATTATACCTTGCCAGCACCTCACTGCGGTCATCATGCCAGGCGCTTGACCGTACTTCAAAGTCAGCAATTATTTCGGAATAAAGATTTTCGTCGATCTCAAAATCACGGCTGATAACCGGTTCGATGAAAGGCGCTATCATCATGATTCCACAAAGGATAAGCACTGATGTTCGTTCTGCGCGTGAAATGCGAAGTTTCTGGATGAGAAAGTAGATATTTCTATTCATGTTGTAACCTCTGCCGTTTTTTTACTCTTCTTGTTTGTGATAGTACAATCACTTCTGTAGATAATCCTTACAGAACTTAATGAAAAATAATCAATACTCTAACTACGCAATTATTAAGCTTTTGGTTTCATTCGGTGAGGAAGGGTGAAAAAATGCGTACATTTCTCGGAAATTTAATCCGGAAAAAATGTCAGATCAGTTACAAATTTACGGCATCAAAACGAAGCTTCAGGTAGTTGGAAAACCCGATGGGCAACCGCTCCTGTTTTTGCACGGCTGGGGATGCACCGGCGATACAATGAAGCCGATCCTGCCCGCGTTTCAGGATTCTTTCCGGTGTATTCTGGTAGATTTTCCAGGTTTTGGGGGATCAGATGTTCCGCCTCAGGCGTGGTCAGTTGGTGACTACACTGATTTTACCGTAAAACTCATCGAAGAGCTGGGTATTGGGGGATGCGATGTGATTGCGCATTCATTCGGCGGGCGCGTTATGCTGAAGCTTATGGCCCGTGAGGACGGTTCGAAGCTCGTCGGGAAAGTGCTGATTACCGGTGGCGCCGGCATGAAGCCCAGACGCAGCGCCGGATATTACCGCAGATTATACACCACCAAACTGCTGAAAGCGCCGTTTTATCTGCTGCCAGGGCAGCTGCGCGAAAAAGGACTAAATCGACTGCGGCAAACGGCCATGTGGAAAAAAATGGGATCCTCGGACTACAAAACGCTGGATGGCGTGATGCGCGAAGTGTTTGTGAAAACAGTAAGCGAGTTTTTGGAGGATACACTCCCGAAAATCGAAAATGACGTACTGCTGCTCTGGGGAGAAACCGACAGCGCAACGCCGCTCTATCAGGCAGAACGAATGGAAAAAGGGATAAAAAAGGCCGCCCTGGTGAAAATATCAGGCGCCGGACACTACGCGTTCCTCGATCAGCCGGGAAGATTCCGGGCGATAGCAAAAGCGTTTTTTGAGGGGTGAGGAGGGACGCACGCAAAGGCGCGAAGTCGCAAAGAAGAGTACGGTCCATCATTGAAAACTTGTATGTTAACCCCTTTGCGTCTCTGCGTCTTAGTGAGCAAACTACGGCATATGGGAATCACGCAAAGGCGCGAAGTCGCAAAGAAGAGTACGGTCTATCATTGAAAACTTGTATGTTAACCCCTTTGCGTCTCTGCGACTTTGCGAGCAATCTGCGACGTAAGGGATGCACGCAAAAACTCGAAGGCGCAAAGAAGAGTTAAAGGTACTATCGAAAATATTATATCTTAATCCCTTTGCGTCTTAGCGCCTTAGCGAGCGAATTATGACAGAAAACCAATTATCAAGAATTATAGTCGATACCTGCTATCAAATTCACGTAGAACTCGGCCCGGGTTTGTTCGAGTCTGTCTATGAAGAGATTTTGAACTATGAATTAATACAAAAAGGTCTGAATGTCTCCCGCCAACAGGCTGTTCCGGTTGTTTGGCGAGACATAAAAATGGATCAGGGCTTTCGGGCGGATTTAATAGTTGAGAACAAAGTCTTAATCGAGATAAAATCAGTACAAGCAATCGCCCCAGTTCATCAAAAACAGGTATTAACCTACCTTAAACTGACTGGCCTAAAGCTCGGTTTATTGATCAACTTCAACGAAGCCCTGATAAAAAACGGAATCACAAGAATTGTGAATAAACTGTGACAACAAAATTCGTGGAAATAAATAGATACCCCTTTGCGCCTCTGCGCTTTAGCGAGCAAAAAAACGTCTCAAACCAATTCCTGCGCCTCCAAAAATTCGTATAACCGCTTCCTGCCGGGCCGCACATCCACCTTCGCCCGGATCTTCATCAGCATTTGATACAGACCCAAATGCGCACGTGCCACAAAAATGAAGTGCCGGCTTCCCCGTGGCTCCCGGAACTGCATGGAATCACGTGCAAAGCCGTTGAATTTTGTACGAAATTGATCATCCCCGAAGTCAAAAAAATCGTGTTTATAGGGTGATACAAAGTATTTTCCGAGTTCCAGCGTGTATTCGTAAAAGGCACGTTCTTCATCATCTTCTTCCGGCCTTTTTTCGAGGATTTCCAGTTTTTTGTAGAGTGCGATCATCTCTTCTCTGTCCTGATCGCGGTGCGCCAGAAAGAGACGCATGTAGTTTTTGAAAAAATCCTCCGGACAAACTTTTACGCAGCCGAAATCGAGCACGCCGAGGCGTCCGTCATCCAATAGTAAAAAGTTGCCGGGATGCGCATCGGCGTGGACGGTGTACGAATCGTTGATCTGTTCGTGGAAGAAATCCCACATAAGCTGTCCGAAGTGGTTTCGCTCTTCCTGCGTGGGGTTTGATTTCAAAAACTCGTTCAGGTGGCGGCCCTGCAGCCAGGTCATAGTAAGTACACGTTCTGTGGAAAGATCAGGGCGCCATTCGGGCGTTGCAAACCGGTCGCTGGAATAGCGGGCGTGGAAATCACTGATCTGGCGTCCTTCGTTTTGATAGTCGGTCTCCTCCATCAGCTTATTGCGAACTTCCGCGAAATACTCATCCGCTTTGGGGGATTTCACAATCCGGTCGAAAATCAGGCGCGCCATGGAAATATCTGAATCGATGGTTTCGCGAAGATTCGGATACTGAACCTTTACCGCCAGTTGTTCACCGTTTTTGCCGGTTGCTCGATGCACCTGACCGAGCGATGCAGCCGCCACGGCTTCGGGACTAAATTCCTCAAAAAGTGATTCCGGCAAGTCGCCAAGTTCGTTTTTAATAATTCTGTTCACCAGAATCCGGCTGATGGGTGGCACGCTGTACTGCGCCTGGGTCATCACTTCAGCAAATTCCTCGGGCATGATGGCGGAATCGAGGCTCAATCCCTGAGCCAGTTTGAGTGCCGTACCGCGGAGTTTTGAAAATTCGCTGAACAATTCGCTCGCGCTGCTTCGATGCAGTTCGCGTTTGGCCTCGGCGTCGTTACCATTACGGCGCAGCGCTTTCTTGAGATGATATTTTGCGTAATTGCCGCCAACTTTTATGCCCGCTTTGGCCATCAGTTTGCCGCGGTCGAACCGCGAGGATGGAAAATCATTCATCAGTTTTTTCGCCTCCGGAGCGAAAGGTGTAAAGATTGGTGTCTGTAAACGGAATGTTGATGCTGAATTTAAACAACCCTTCGTTCCAGAAAATTCGCA
>PXAI01000204.1 GCA_003567135.1 Balneolia bacterium
CTGGTGGATAATCCGGGCAAAATCCAGTCGAGCGGCATTAATGAGATGATCAAAATCGCGAAGGGTGAGGTTTTTCTCCGGGCGGACGGTCACAGCGATTACGCTCCCGATTACGTAGAAAAATCCGTTGAGGCTCTGCTTGAATCCGAAGCTTTGAACGCAGGTGGCGCACAGCGTTTTGTGGCTCGCAACTCAATCCAGGCTGCGCTGGCGCTGGCTTCAAGAAGCGTGATTGGAAATGGCGGCGCGCTCTATCGCGACCCGGATTACACCGGCTATGCGGAAACAGTTTATATCGGCTGCTACTGGACTGAAATCCTGCGCGAAATGGGCGGTTTCAGCACCAATAACGGGCCAAACGAAGACGCCGAAATGAATACGCGACTTTTGAAAAAAAAGCCGAACGCAATTTACATCAGCTCTGAAATTCGCACTTGGTATTATCCCCGGACAAGCCTGAAGGCGCTTTACTGGCAGTTTTATTACTACGGCAGAGGGCGACGGGTTACGCACGTAAAGCACCGCGATATGAGCAGATTACGCGGACGCCTCCCGTTCTACATTTTTATGGTGATTCTGCTCTTTATGATTATCGCCAACAGCGTTTCCGGTTTTCAGAGCTGGACATTACTCGTGCCTGGTTTTATTCTGGCGCTTCTATTTGTTTCCTCGGTACAAATTAACCTCAGGTACAAAGGCGCGTTCAACGAGGAGTTTTGGCGTGGCGAACCGGGAAAAGAACCTTCGCTGATTTCACGCATTTTACTCACGTTCATCTGCCTGGTGATCATGCCGGTTGCCCATTCGATAGGTTATCTCTATCAGGTTATCCGCCAGGTTTTTACGGGCAAAAAAGAGTGGTAATCATGCTGCACCGGCGGATACCGGTGCATACGTGGTCAGGTTAAACGGGTTTGGACAGTTCTGCGGGAGCGTAATATTACGCGGATTATCCGTGTCATTCGGGTAAACGATAGATGTCTATATTTCCCGCACATTCGCCGCCGAAGATTTTTCCGAAAGGATCGCATCCACTATACAGAATCCTGATTGCATTTTTCTCTGCAAAAAAATGGCAATAACCCTCAAAAGATTAGAAGGCTATTGCCACTTATGGGACAACAATCTGTTCAGAACTTATTCTCTCACTGCGGCGCTTCCGGCGGAGTAAGAGGCGGCTGATTGCCGAGCAGAGATTCTGTCTCCAGTCTCGTAGCTTTTAAACGCTTACCTGCACACGCTTCGTTCACATTCAGGATGTGATCCCCGATTTTTTCCAATCTGTTCAGTAAGTCGATAAAGATGATACCCGTTTTTACAGAGTAGGAATTGTTCTCGAGCCGCTCGTAGTGCGAATTACGAAGTGTTTCGCGGAGCTCATCAATTTTACGTTCCATCTCAATGGCTTTATTCAGATCAACTTCAGACTGATGGCCGTTGAGCTTCCCAAGATTTTCGCGCATAAAGCTGAGTGAATCATAAACGGCATCAAGCATGGTTTTAAGCTCATCCACGGCCTCATCGGGCAGCGCGATATCGTCATCCAGCGTACGCTCTACGGTTTTTGACATCTGGAAATAGAGGTCGCCAATACGCTCCAGGTCACTCAGAATCTGGTGCATTCCGCGAACCTGTCGAACGTCATTATTACTCAGGTTGCTGTTTTCCGAAATGCGGGTGAGGTATTCACCAATTTCTATTTCGAGCACGTCTGTGAGCTCTTCCCGTTCACCAAGCTTTTTCAGGAACTTCCTCTGCTTCTTTTGCTTTTTAAAGAACAGCCCGGAAAAGCTGTAGTGCATTTTCTCTATGATCTTCCCAAAAAGATCAATCTCTTTTTGCGCCTGCTCAATAGAAAGCTTGGCAGATGACATCAATCCGCCGGAAATGTATTGCAGCTTAAACTTTTCATCTCCGGTCAGATGCGCCGGCTGTACTTTTTCCACAAGGCGAATCAAATACGGAACAAACGCGAACAGCAGCAGCACATTGAGCACGTTGAAACTGGTATGGAACAGCGAGAGCGCCAGTGTGGCGTTAACACGCGCCTCCTCAGCATCAGAGAAAACAGAGATGTCGGAGCTTGTGAAATACATCATCACGGAGTCGATTCCGCGCAGGAACGGAACCATGATGATCAGCATCCATATCACCCCGATGACATTAAAGAAGAAATGGAACCGGGCGGCCCGTTTTGCGTGCACGTTACCGATAATGGCGGCAATATTCGCCGTGACCGTGGTACCGATATTTTCACCGAGGATCATGGCCGCAGCAATCGGGAAAGAGATCCATCCCTGGAAAAGCATCACGAGCGTGATGGCCGTAGCCGCAGAAGAAGACTGGGTAAGTAGCGTAAGAATCGCTCCCACCATAACGAAAATCAATGTTGACATCACCCCGAAATCAGTAAACTGATCCAGGAAGGCAAACATTTCAGGATTCTCGGCAATATCCGGTACGGAATCCTTGATAAACTCAAGGCCGATAAACAGAATACCAAAACCGATCATGGCCTCGGCAATATTTTTGAGTTTGATATTGCTTGCAAACAGAAACGGGAAAAAGATCCCGATCAGAGCAATAGCAATAGGCGTAATCTGAGTTTTGAAACCAAAAATTGAGACCATCCACGCCGTTACGGTTGTACCAATGTTGGCACCCATAATTACGCCGGTTGATTCCACAAACGTAAGCAACCCGGCGTTTACAAAACTTACCACCATTACCGTGGTAGTTGTGGATGATTGCGTGATGGTGGTCGTACCAAAACCGGTCATTACGCCATACGCCCGGTTTTTCGTCATTCCCTTTAGAATAGCCCTCAGCTTGCTGCCCGCAATTTTCTGCAGGCCGTCGCTGAATATTTTCATTCCATAGATAAAAACCCCGAGAGAGCCTATCAGCTGTAGAAAATCAAAAAAAGTATAGCTCATTCCTAAATTCTGGTATGTATAACTTTTATCTGCATAATCAAATCAACCCAAAATAAGAGTCCAAATTTAAGGCATTTACTTTCAATCTAATAACCCACTTTCTTCGGTAAATCTCAAAACACGCCGCCAAAAATATTTCCCGCCAATATTAACGGCAAATATTTGGCTTTATGTAACACTGAGGGCAGTTTCACGAACACCCCGCCATACATTAACTTTATGTTAAGAAGTAACCCCTGAAATCTGCTTCACGAGGGTGTTTTCGGCAAACCTTTATTTTGCAAAGACTCACGGATGGTTATTTTTATCTACCTCATGCACAATGGAAAGAACCTTTCAAATTGATGCTCATTTTTCTTCATAAAAACATGTTATCCGGCCTAAGGAGAAAATGGCGTTTAAAACCAGAGTGAAGTGAAGCGTTAAGAATAAAATCATACCGCTGACCAAACTGGAATTAGGCTCCTGAGGTAGCGGAGCATTGATTTTATTTAGCGCAACGCAACGGAGGTTTAGCCATTTTATCCCAGCCGGCGGTTTTTGGGTTACCTGGCGTTTGTGCGACCATCGGTGCATCCGCACAAAAGGTAACGACGCCTTAGGAAGACGGTCGCTACAATTGACTAAAAGAGTAAGCAACAAAATCCGCTGAAAGTTTTAATACAAAATCAGGTTTTGACGAAATGATTGTTTTTCTCCAACAACAGTTATTTTTAACCCCGGATTGATAACCACCATTTCACGCCCCTTTCATGAAGAAACCGATCCTGCAAATCAGCTCTATTTCTAAAGCGTTCGATGACGTTGTTGCGCTGGATAACGTTTCTGAGTCGATCCAGCCGGGCGAGTTCTTCTATCTTCTCGGGCCCAGCGGATGCGGAAAAACGACGCTCCTCCGCATCATAAGCGGGCTCACCGAACCCGACAGCGGCCAGATTCTGCTTGACGGAAAAGATGTCTCTGCTATTCCGATCCACAAACGTGACATTCACACCGTGTTTCAGCAGTATGCGCTGTTTCCGCACCTTTCGGTTTTTGAGAATATCGCGTTTGGCCTGAAGATGAAGAAGGTTTCTGCTGATCAGATTAAATCCCGTGTGGCAGATATGCTTCGGCTGATTGAGCTGACCGGTTTTGAGGATCGCAAACCGAATACGCTGAGCGGCGGACAGCAGCAGCGGGTAGCTTTGGCGCGGGCGCTGGTAAATCAGCCGGCCGTTGTTCTTCTGGATGAACCACTCGGCGCGCTCGACGTAAAACTCCGAAAGGCGATGCAGCGTGAGCTCAGACAGATTCAGCGAAAACTCGGCGCAACGTTTATCTGCGTTACGCACGATCAGGAAGAAGCCATGTCGATGGCCGACCGGATTGCCGTTATGAACGAGGGCAAAATCCTGCAAACCGGAACGCCTGAAGCCATTTACAACGAACCATCCAACGAATTTGTGGCCGGGTTTATGGGAGATATCAACCTGCTTGGCGCCGAGTCTTTTGACGCAAATGACGCGTTTTATTCGGTCAAAACACGGAGTGGAGATAATGTAAAGGCAGTGCGTCAAAGTTCATCACCCGAAAATTTTTCGGGGATCGGCATCCGGCCTGAAAAGATGAAAATCGGTGCCAAATCCCCTGAAAAGACTAACTGCAACATACTTTCGGGAAAAGTAACGGAATCCGTGTTTTCCGGAAGCTTCCGAACCTGCACGGTTAAAACAACGGCCGGAGACGAACTGCGCGTCATCGTCAGAGACACTGATCATCACGTGCCGGAAAAGGGAAGCGAATGCTTCGTCTGGTGGAAATTCGAAGACACCATGCTCCTTAACTCATGAAGGCGGAAAACTCCATAAAATGGGGAAGCATAGGCCCGGCGGCGATCTGGCTGGCGATTCTGTTCATCATCCCGCTTATTCTGATTTTTGTCTACAGCTTTTACGACCGTGGACCGCACGGTGAACTCATCCCCGCTTTCTCGCTGGAAAATTACATCCGTGCGTTTGATCCGCTTTATGCGCGTACGCTCTGGCGCTCGTTCCGGATCGCGTTTATCAGCACCATAATCTGCCTGATTCTGGCCTGGCCGATGGCTTGGTACATGGCTCGTCAATCTGTTCAGGCTAAACGCTGGCTGCTTTTTCTGGTGATCATCCCCTTCTGGACCAACTTTCTCGTTCGCACTTACGCCTGGATTTTCATCCTTCGAACCGAAGGCCTGATGAACCAGATATTGTTATCCGCCGGTTTGATCAGCTCGCCGGTCGACATTCTGTTTACGGAAACCGCAGTCATTATTGGGCTGGTTTATACCTATCTGCCGTTTATGATTTTGCCGATTTACGTTTCGATCGAGAAACTGGATCATCGCATTGTGGATGCGGCGGCAGATCTCGGCGCGAATTCCTGGCAGCGGTTTACGCGAATTCTGGTGCCGTTAACGTGGCCCGGAATTCTGGCCGGATCAATTCTGGTTTTTGTGCCCTCAATTGGCGCATTCATCACCCCGGATCTTCTGGGCGGGGCACGTACACTGATGGTCGGCAACCTGATTCACAATCAGTACCTTGTTGCGCGCGACTGGGCGTTTGGTTCGGCGCTCGCGTTTATTTTAATGGCGCTCATACTCGCTATTCTGATGCTCCAGGCGTGGCTCACCAGCCGGAATAACCGGAAAGGAGGCGCCGCATGAATCAAAAAGGCTGGCTCTACCGGTTATCAGGATTACACACATGGCTCGTGTTTGGGTTTATCTACCTGCCGGTTGTGGTGCTGATGGTATTTTCATTCAACCAGGAACGCATCAACGCGGTATGGACCGGATTTACCACGGAATGGTACCTGCGCCTGCTGGATGACCGCGAAATGCAGGAAGCCGTACTCAACAGTCTGATCATCGGCGGGGTATCCACCGTAATCGCCACCATAATCGGCACTTTGCTGGCTTACGGGATGTTCCGCTTCGCCTTCCGCGGAAAACGGCTGCTCGAATCGGTGCTGTATCTGCCCATCATCATCCCGGAAATTGTGATGGCTATTTCGCTGCTCTCCTTTTATGTGTGGATCCAGTTCGCGCTTGGTCATGCTTCCATCATTCTGGCGCACGTTACGTTCAACATCTCTTTTGTGGCCGTGGTAGTCGGCGCGCGGCTGTCAGGCCTCGATCCCTCGCTTGAGCAGGCCGCCCGCGATCTTGGCGCCACGGCATGGCAGGCGTTCAGGAAAATTACGCTGCCTCTGATTATGCCCGGCGTCATCAGCGGAGCGCTCATCGCATTTACCCTCAGCTGGGATGATTTTCTTATCGCCTTTTTCACCTCCGGCGTCGGATCAACCACGCTTCCGATGAAAGTCTATTCCATGATTAAATTCGGGGTTAGTCCGGAAATCAACGCCATTTCAACGCTGATGCTCCTCTTTACGATGATTCTGGTTTTCATCGCGCTGCGGCTGGAAGGCATTTTTACGACCGCCAGAAAAATGGGCGGAAAGTGAGTTGATCGCTTATTCCTTCGCTGCAAAAATTATCAGTCTCGGGCTCTCTTCATTTTTGTATGATCCGCCCTCATAATCCCCGTAAACACCTCTGATACTAAATCCCAGCGCAGCTAATTCTGATCTGAACCAGGCTTCATCAAACAGTTTGACGCGCTCCGTAAACTCCGCGGATTTACTTCCGGTGTGAAAGTGCATCGTTTTCTGAACCATCCGCTTTTCCTCATTTATAACGCGGGTGATATCCACCGTGTAATCATCAAACCGCTGTGATTCTGACTTCACCAGGTTTTTCCTCACGTAAGGCGCGCTCAGAAAATCGATCACAAATCCCCCGCCATCTTTCAGCATTTCCTGAATATTGCGAAGGACCTGCCTGTTTTCATCGTCGCTTTCAAAGTACCCAAACGAAGTGAAGAGGTTCACAATCAGATCAAATTTCCGGTCGAGCGGTTTTCGCATATCGTGAACCTGAAAAGCCATCTTATCCTCCAAATCTACTGGAATCAGGGAAGATGCTTTTTTAATAGCCGACGGAGCCAGGTCAACGCCAAGCACATCGTAACCGCGACGTGCAAGATTCAGGGAATGACGCCCTCTGCCGCAGGCCAGATCAAGAACCGTTTTGAACGATGATGCCGGAAATTCGCCGTTTATCAGGTCGGCCATTTGCTCCGCTTCTGCAAAATCACGGCTGGCGTATAATGTTTCGTATAAAGATGTGTCAAACCAGTCTTCGAACCAGCTCATAAATAATATCTACGTGTTTCGGGTTACGCTGCTAATGTACGAAATGATAATAATCAATACTTTACGTTTCTTTTCAAAAACAATAAAAGCCCCTGTTTTGCATACTGCCGGGGCTCATAAAAAAGCGCTTTGTTGATCTAAGTTCGCATTTTTCAGTGAATTTCTCGAATATGATTTGTGCTAACAATTATTTAATATATTTTGTCCTATTGGAAGGGCTTCCAAATTTGCAATGAGACAAGGATATGATCGACGTATTTCAAGGTGGGTGAATACTATCCTAACCGCTGTAAAGTCTGTCTGTTTATACCACTCTCTGCATCTTTAGAGGTCATATCCTCCACTATTAATCCGTGCTAACCAAATGACTGACATATGAGAAATTCTACTATCTTTTTCATTACAATTACCGGTTTGATGATGCTTTTGCTGGCTCCGCTGAACTCAGCTCAGGCACAGGAAATCAGAGGTACTGTTGTGGATGAAGTCACAAACGAAACCCTGCCGGGTGTAAATGTTGTAATTGAAGGAACAGTGCAGGGAACCGCTACACGTGGTGATGGAACCTTCAGCCTGAGAGCAAATTTTGATGCAGGGCCGGTTACGATCGTGGCCTCCTTTATTGGCTACAATCCCCGCCGAATTGTTGTTGACGGCCCCACCGACGATCTGGTCATCAGGCTGAGAGAAAGCAGGGTGATGGGTGATGATATTGTAGTTTCTGCCAGTCGCAGGGAAGAACGAATCATGGAAGCTCCGGTTACCATCGAACGTGTTGATGCGCGTCAGATATCGAACCTGACCTCGCCCGATCTCTACACCGGACTTGCGCACCTTAAAGGAATTGACCTCAATACCTCTTCTATGCTGTTCACCACTATTAACACACGTGGTTTTAACAGCGCCAAGCCAGAGCGTATCATCCAGCTTAATGATTATGCTGATACGCAGATTCCTTCGCTGAACTTTACAGCTGGTAACCTGAACGGTATCCACGAAATTGATATCGAAAGCGTTGAAATTATCCACGGTCCTGCTTCCGCACTTTACGGTGCGAACGCATTTAATGGTGTGATCAACATTATTTCAAAAGATCCGTTTCTGCATCCGGGAATCACCGCTCAGGTACGTGGCGGCGAGCGCGAGCTTTTTGAAGGTGCCATTCGCGTGGCGCAGCCTTTCCTGGATGACCGCCTCGGCGTGAAAGTTGTTGCCAGCTATTTCCAGGCAGATGACTGGGTGGCCAGCAACATGGACCCGCAGTTTACTTCATTGTATGGCGCAGATGACATTCGCCGGTACGACGCGGTAAATATGTATGGTGATATCGCCCTGAACTTCGCTGAACTTCTGGCCGGCACGCCAAACGCTCCGATTGGAAACGCCATCGGCACTGTATATATGCCGGGCTTCACAGAGGAAGAGCTGGTTGATGACAACACCGCAAGAAACTTCCGTTTTGTGGGTAACGCGCAGTATCTGCTTACCGATAACCTGAAATTATCCTACGAATACAAGTACGCTTCAGGTAGCGCAACTTACCAGAGCACGAGCCGCTATCGATTCGATAACTTCCAGCTGCAAACACACAAAGCCGAACTCAGCAGCGATGACTTCATGATCCGCGCTTACACCATCGCCGATGATTCCGGTGATACGTACGATCTTACGTTCTACGGCGCGTTCCTGAACCAGCAGGTTGCTCCGCAATTTGTGCAGACCTATGCGCAAGCTTTTGCCAGCGTTTTCACCCAGCCGGGTGCAACCCATCAGGAAGCACACGAAGCCGCTTTTAACGCGACTCAAAACAGCCGTTTTGACATTACAGATCCCGCCAACGCAGAGCTTCGAGATACCATCCGCGAAAACGCTATCTGGTTCGATGCTGACGGCAACCCGCAGCTTGGTGCCGGATTCAACGTGGCTTCCAGAATTAACCATGTTGAAGGTCAGTACAATTTTGATATCGACCGTGTTGAGGTTACCGCAGGAGCTTCATACCGCCAGTTCCAGCTTAACTCTGACGGTTCACTTTTCGAGGATGAGCCGGATGAAACCATCGATAATTACGAGTACGGTTTCTACGCTCAGGCTGGTATCAGCGTGCTCGATGAGCGCCTGAGATTCCTTGGCGCCCTCCGCTATGATGACTTCCGCAACTTCGACGGAGCGTTCTCTCCGCGTATCTCAGCGGTTTACTCACTCGGCGATCGCCGTCAGCACAACTTCCGTGTTGCCTTCCAGAGCGCGTTCAGAAGCCCAACCCAGCTCGATCAGTATATCCAGCTTGATATTGGCCAGCTGATTCTTCTTGGTAACATCCGCGACGGATTCCAGGGTTTTGATCTTGCCTCAGTACAGGCCGGAAATCCGCAGCCAATCTCTATCGCACCGCTCAAAACTGAGCAGGTTCGCACATTTGAGACCGGTTACAAAGGAATAATCCTTGACAATCTTTATCTCGATACAAGCTTCTACATTAACTGGTATGAGGATTTCATCGGTGCGATCCGTTTCATAGACGGTTCCACAAACCGCCCGACTCAGGTTTGGACTAACGCGCAGGAAAGTGTTCGCTCAACCGGTTTCTCAGCAGGCCTGAACTACTATTTCATGCGTGAACTCAACTTCATGGGATCATACACCTATTCGCACCTCGATGCGTCCGGCGTAACCGATCCGATTATCCCGGCGTTCAACACTCCGGAGCACAAGTTCTCGCTTGGCGTAAACGGCCAGCCGTTCCGTAACTTCAACTACAACGTGAACTTGAGATGGTCTGAAGAGCACCGTTACGAAATGCCGTTTGCTGAAGGTATCGTACCGTCGTACTACACTATCGATGCTCAGGTGAACTACCGCATCCCCGATTACTATACTACCATCAAAGTGGGTGCAACCAATATCACCGACAACCAGCATATCCAGACCTACGGATCACCAACCATCGGAAGAATGGTATTTACAACCCTTACTTTCGAGTTCTGATCTGAACAACCTATTCAAAAAAAGCCCCGCGATTAAGAATCACGGGGCTTTTTTTATGGGGTGATTATGAACAGGATATGGGGTATCACGCCAGATTCCCTGAACACCGAATGCTAAACCTGTAGGTACAGGGCATGCCCTGCACCTACAGGTTTGTTATACATATATTTACGAATCCAATGTACAGATTAAACGGTTATCCGCAATTCAACCCCTATCAAAACCGCCAGTCAACGCCGGCTGTGATAAACCTCGGCAGGCCAAGACGAATTCCCTGAGGTCGGCGCGATACGATGTAGCGCTCATCAAGCAGGTTTTTTACCGATAGAGATACGGATGCATTTTCCATACCGTGAATCCGGTAATTTGCGCGGGCATCAAGTACAAAATAAGGATCAATCACGCCTGAGCGGCCATCGAGCGAACCTTCCTCAAGGTTCAGGGGATCGCCGTACTGTTTGCCGAGATAGGTCCCGGTCAGCGACAGCTCGAAATTAAACGGTGTCATTACAGACAGGTCTGATGAAACCATTACTTCCGGCGCGTATGGTACTTTATTTCCTTTTACATTCACTTGGTCACCACCGAAAGATACAAGCCTGTCGCTGCTAAATTCTGCACTCAGGAACGTTGCGCTTGTATTCAGGTTAATTCCCCATTTTGAATCTATAATCTGCTGGAAATCCAGGTCAGCACGCACTTCCACGCCAAGGTGTTCGGTGGAACCACCGTTTACAAGACTGACACCGGGTCGGCCTGTACCACCGGCAGCCTCTGAAACGGGTATAATCTGATTAGAGAAATCCATATAAAAGCCGGTTAACTCAACATCAAGGCCTCTGGCAAGCCGTGCTCTTGTACCAAGCTCAACGTTCCAGCTCTGCTCGGCATCAAGCTCCTGACTAACTCCCTCAGGGCTAATCGCATCTTTCACCCTTGGCGGGCCGTAACCTCTGTGGATTCCCCCATAAAAAGAAACCCCATCTCTGATGAAGTAATTAAAGCCAATACCAGGGATAAGTTCTGTTGTAACATCACTATTGGTTATGTTAACATCATCAAAACCAAGCCTTCTGATATCGCGCTCATAAGAAAAGTGTTCAAGCCTGACCCCCGGAGTAACCGTTAACTGATCAGTTATTAAAAAAGCGTTCTGAATATATGTGCTGATCGCATGGCCGGTTCGTATTTCATCATCTCTTAAGTCTCCGGATTGCGGGCTGTCAATTACCCCGTTAACCCGCTGCTCAAAAGCTCGCTCATACAGATAGCGAACTCCTGCATCCAGCTCATTCCGAACCGAACCCATCGCATAATTTACAGAAATTCTTGGCTCAATTCCGGCTACTTCAAACTGTCGGTTTCTGTTACCTGTAGTGTTTCTGAAATATATCGCGCCGCCTTCTATATCAGGGTTTCCTACAATTCTTGCATAATCTCTGTCGGGATTAAAGACGTTATCAAAATCCTGTCTCGACCAGTTCCGGGTAGTTGTGTAACCAAACGCTGTTGTGCGTAACGTAACGTTTTCGTTCAGAAAATAATCATGCGTGATGCTTGCCGAGTAACGTCTTACATCCAGCTGGTCATCTGGTGCAAGGTGAGTAAAATCAAACCCACCCATATCAAACATTTGCTGTGTAAGGCCTACATAGGTTGAATTAGATGTCTCATCGTAGTAGCCAAGCTTAAGTCCAACAATAGAGCGATCGCCGGTTACCAGCTTGATTTTTGAACTCAGATCGTTCAGCTGATAATTAACCAAGCCCACTTCATCACCGCGTTTATGCAGATAAGTTACCGTATACCCTGTATTTCCTACCGTGTTCCCGTAATTCATCCGGCCGGTAAAGTAACCGCCTTCACCACCTCTAACATGCACTGAGGCGGTTTCTTCCGCCGGAGGATCAGCCGTAACGTAATTCAGGACACCGCCAAAGGTTTGTGGACCAAAGAGAATTGATCCGCTGCCTTTTACCAGCTCAATACCCGCCATTCTGTCCATTGCAGGCGTGTAATACATTTCGGGTTCACCATACGGCGCCAATGCCACCGGAATACCATCCTCAAGCATTAAAACAGAACGGCTTTTCGAAGGATCAAGACCGCGGATTCCGATATTTGCGCGAAGGCCAACCCCTTCTTCCTCAACAGCATGTACACCGGGTATTCTGCGAAATACTTCATGCCCGCTTATCGGAGCAATATCAATAATTTGTTGCTCTGTTACGACTGCCGCCGAGCCCGGCACACGATCCAGCCGCTGCGGGCGTTGGCCAATCAGCTCAATCTGTGGCATATCGAAAGAGCGGTTGAGTACAAAGTCAGCACGGGTGGTTTCGTTGGCCCGAACTTCAACCTGCTTCTTTGCGCGCTCAAAACCAACGTAACTCGCAACAATCGTGTAGCTGCCGGGATTCAAATCCGCTAACGTATATGTTCCATTAATATCCGTCGTGGTTCCTGTTGTAGTTCCATCAATAATAATGTTTACGCCAATCAGGATTTCGCCGGACTGCGACTGAACCGTACCGGTTACAGAGCCCTGCTGAGCCTGAATGACAGTACTAAGCATAAGTACCGCAATGATAGTCGTCAGAGTTTGTAAATATTTAGTCATAAGAGTTTTTAAAATATTCTTTCAGAGTAAATGCACCATGAATCGGGCACTGTAAATGACGCCTAAAATTAGATACTCAACTTATATTTTGCAACACTATTTTTAATTAGTCTAAATAAGCTCGGGCTTCCCGTTATTTATTGTAATGGGATGGATTTCGCCTGTTTATCTGTTATGTCTGTTTTATTTGGGTTAAATTGTGGTATGAACAAACGCGAAAAAACGATCAGGACAGATATTCTCATCATCGGTGCAGGCATCAGCGGCCTGACGGCCGGATTCAGGCTGAAGCAGCAAAACCTCGATTTTATTATAACAGAGGCTTCTGAAAACCCGGGAGGCGCGATCGAGTCGAAAAAATCCAATGGCTGGATTCTGGAAAACGGCCCCAATACGCTGCTTGTAACCAACAAATACGTACAGAATGTGATTGATGAGTGCGGTCTTTCAGATGATGTCATTCATGCATCGAAACGCGCTAAAAATCGCTACATCGTAAGAAACCGGGTTCCGCTTGCGCTGCCGACCAGTCCGGTTGCGCTCTTCAGCTCACCACTGTTCAGTCTGAAAACGAAGATGGGTATAATGGCCGAGCCCTTCCGTAAAAAAGGTGCTGATCCCGATGAATCTCTGGGAAGTTTTGTGCGACGCAGGCTCGGGCAGGAGTTTCTGGATTATGCCATTAATCCGTTTGTGGCGGGCGTCTATTCCGGCGATCCTGATTTACTTTCCACGCGGCTGGCTTTCCCGAAGCTGTGGGATATCGAGCAAAAACACGGCTCGCTGATTATGGGCGCAATTAAAGGCCCGGGCAAAGATGCTGACCCGACGGACATCCCCCGAAGCAAAGCCGGAATGATCACGTTCAAAAATGGCAACGATTCGCTTACGTACGCGCTCTCAGAAAAACTATCCGGTCGCCTGAAGCTGAATCATAAGGTGGATAAAATCCAGCCTGAAAATGAAGGATACACCGTTTCGTTTAAAGGAAACAACCCGTCGGTATTTGCTTCAAAGGTGATCATCACGACACCGCTGCACAGCGCAGGTTCTTTTTTCGGGGATGATATCAAAGACCTTTTCGCGAATGATGAACTGATCAAATACCCCGCTGTAAACGTGGTTCACTTTGGTTTTACGGCCGATCAGATCAGACATCCTCTCGATGGATTTGGCATGCTCATTCCGGAAAAAGAAAAATTGTCGCTGCTCGGCACGCTTTTCAACAGCTCGCTTTTCCCAGGCCGCACACCTGATGAAAATCATGTTTTACTGACCTGCTTCGTCGGCGGCGTTCGAAACCCGGAAATCGCCGCACTTAATGATGACGAAATGACAAAATCCGTACTGAAAGATCTCAGCAATATCCTGGGCATTTCCGGCGATCCCCTCATGACGCACATCCGCCGCTGGCCACGAGCCATTCCGCAATACGGGCTCGAATACCAAAAGGTGTATAACGCCCTGGAAAACATAGAAGGAACCTACCCCGGCATCCATTTCCTCGGAAATTTTCGGAACGGCATATCTGTGCCGGATTGCATCAAAAACGGCTGGCGGCTGGCGGAGGAAATTGGGTCACAAACAACGGCAGATTGATCTGTTCACAGCCTTGCAGGGACAGGGCATACCCTGTTCCTACAAAGCTGATTTTGTTGTTTTTATTTCTCTCATAAATCGCCATCCATCCAAAAAAAGTCGCATATAATTCCGGTGCGAAGCTCTCTCTACCTGGCACGACTCCACCCACTCCTGATCCAGCGTATATTTCAGAGCAGTCATGAACCGGTTCGTCACAGAAAACGGATATCCCGGAATCGCCAGCGATGACTGACTGCTTCCGGTTGAAAAAATCAGCGGCGTGAATTTGAACGGGACGTATGGCTCAGGTTCCAAGCCCTGAAAAATTCGATCCAGATTTTTTCGTAACTGCTTTCCCTGATACACCGCATGAACGCCAATCTGAGGCAACCCAAGTTTCCGGATTTCCGCCGTATCTCCGGCCGCAAATATTCCTGAATGAGGAGTGGTTTCGAGATTTTTATTCACTAAAATCCGCCCGATTTCCGACTCCGGCAAATCATGATCTATCCCCGATGTTACGGCTTTATTACCCGTCGCAAGCAGACACGCATCAAACGGCAGCTCATTCCCGTTTTGGGTTTTGATGGTGTTTTCCTGAACCTCTTTGATTTCATCCCCGCACAAAACTCTTACGTCCCGCTGTTCCAGAACAGAACGAAGTTTCGCTGAAAGCCGCGGATCAAAACCGTTCAGAATGCTGTCTGACTTTTCAACGACAGTGATGTTAATCTGTGGCTTTGTTGGACGCACGCTTAGATTTAACGCTATTTCGGTGCCTGCGCCACCTGCTCCGGCAATGACTATATTCCGGTACAAACCTTTGCTCAGGTTTTCTTCAAATCGGAACAAATTACTAAGTGGCTTCACTGGAAAAACGTGATCGTGGCTGCCAAACGGATTCTCAGATACCACGCCCGTATTGATGATCAGGTAATCAAATTCTGTTTCAGACTGATCCGTGTTAAGCGTTCTCTTATCCCCCGAAATTTTTATTACTCTTTCCTGCCGAAACGTAACACCTGTTAGCTTGCAGAATTTTCTCAGATCAATGCGGGCTTCACCGGGCTTGTAAAATCCGCCGAGCATTTGGGGCACCATCCCCGAATAACATAAATATGGTGAATCGGAAATGAGAATAGTTTCAACGCCCAAGGATTTCCATTTTCGGGCGGCTTTACACACCACCAGCGCACTGTGTCCGCCACCCGCAATTACGAGACGTTTCAAATCCGGTCTTCTCTCAAGTTAACAATCAGATCAGTTGAAGGCGGCGCAATCCCGGCCTGCCGAAGCACCATTGCAACCTGAGCGCGGTGATGCTGACCGTGAAGCAAAACATGGCTGATTATATCGATAATTCTGTTGCTGTGTTTACGTCCTTCCGTAGTGGTATACGAAACAAACTGCTCAGGATGCAGCGCACCGTCTTCATCTTTCAGAAGAGCCGTAAAAGCGATCCATTTTTCGGTAGTCTGGTCGATCATCGATAAAAGTTTATCCGCCTTATAATCGGGCCAGACGGCCACTTTTGTGGAGTAGGCCACGGGCATCAGCCGGCCAAGCCAAACGAGTGAGGCTCCTACAGCGTGATTAATCAGACCCATTGCCTGCTTGCTTTCATCCGAGTTTTCATCAAGCTGTAAAACCGAATGAATAATATCATGCGTTGCTTTTCGGTCGTGCCGAAAAAGACGTTCCAATACGATTAACTCCATAATATTCCCGTAATAGATTAATTGGTTTCTGTAAATGACACAATGCTCTCTCTCTGATCTAAGGAAATGATTACATTTCTAATTCAAAGCTTGCTGTGTGAACCATCGCAAAACGGCGGCGTTGCGCTCGACTTGCAACCACACCACGCTACGTTTTTGGGCTTATCTATAACCTCAATAAGTGGTTTAAATTGTGTGCCTTTATGTGAACCATCGCAGTAGGGCTGAGAGGCCGATTTCCCGCATGCGCACCACGCATACTTGCCCGGTTCAATCTTCATTACAAACGGTTTTTTCTGAGGAACTGCCGGTTTATCCATGATATACCCTTGATTCAATTTTTATTAAAAATGCGATTCGGTATTTTGCCAGTCGATCAGCGCAAATTGTTGTTCAAAAATTCTGTGATTAGTCGAACCTCACTATCTTTTGCGTAACCTTAGTAAAAATACATTTTTCAAAAATAAATCAAAGTATGGCGAGCATTTTTTCGAAAATAATTAAAGGCGAAATTCCGTGCTACAAAATCGCTGAGGATGAAAAGCACTTCGCGTTTTTGGATATAAATCCCGCCGCTAAAGGGCATACGCTTGTAATCCCTAAAAAAGAGACCGATTACATCTTTGATCTTGATTCAACCGAGCTTCAGGAGCTTATCGCTTTTGCCCGGCCGATCGCCAGGGCGCTTGATTCAGCATTTAGCCCGCTGCGGACCGGTATTATGGTCGAGGGCCTTGAGGTTCCACACGCGCACATCCATCTGATACCGGTGTACCACAAGGCGCAAAATTTTTCACTGGGTAAAAAGGAGGATTTCTCTTCGGATGAAATGGCTGAAATTGCTTCCCAAATCCGGAACGCGCTATGAGTACATCATCCCCGAAAAAAACTCCTGTTCTCGTAATTAGCGGGCCAAACCTGAATATGCTGGGCAAACGGGACGCCTCGCACTACGGAAAAGGCACGCTTGAAGATCTTGGCAAAATGCTGGCCGAGGCATTTCCTGATTTTGAGTTCACTTTTTTCCATAGCAATCATGAAGGTGAAATTATTGATAAGATTCATCATCACGTGGAGACAAACGATCTCGGCGCGCTGATTTACAATATGGGCGGATTTACCCACACTTCCGTTGCCATTCACGATGCGCTTGAGCTTCTGAAGATTCCAAAAATCGAGGTTCACCTCTCCAACATTCACGCCCGCGAGGAGTTCAGGCACAAATCTGTAACGGCCGCTGCTGCCGACGGCGTGATCGCGGGATTTGGTCCCGAAAGTTACATTCTGGCTGCCGAAGCTCTTCGAAAACGCCTTTCCTGATGAGGAATAGCCCGTGAGCAGGATTCGCGAACTTTTCAGTGACAGCCTGATTTACGGACTCAGCAGCGTGGTTGCACGGTTTATCAACTACCTGCTCGTTCCGTTTTACACCCTCTATTTTGATCCTGCCGAGTACGGTGTCATCGGCCTGATTTACGCCGCTATTGTCTTTCTGAACGTAATTTACACGTTTGGGATGGAGTCGTCCTACATTCGCTACGCGGCAAATGAAAAGGATAAATCTGCCGTTTTTGTTACGCTTCAGGTTGCGCTGCTTGTGGTGGCCACCGCGCTTTCGGGGATGATCTGGGCCTCCGGCGATTTCATCATGCCGCTGATGAGCCTCGACATGGAAGGCGGCCTTTTCCTGTTCGGGATGATGCTCACCATCCTCTGGCTCGACGGGCTCTCGATCGTACCCTACGCTCATCTCCGGCTGATCCGCCGCTCGCTGGCTTACGCGGTGATTAAGCTCACCAACGTAATCATCAACGTCGCGCTTAATCTTTATCTCGTAATCGTGGCCGGCTGGGGACTCGAGGCGATTCTTATCAGCAACGTGATCGCCTCCGCCGTTTCACTGCTGATGCTCTTTGTCGTAACGCTGCCGCTATACCGGAGCAAACCGAACCTCTCAATCCTCAAAACGGCGCTTTTATTCGGGCTGCCGTATGTGCCAAATGGTATCGGATTTGCGATCAACGAAGTGCTCGACCGCTTTTTCCTGAACGCAATGGATCCGGATGCCATCCTGAATATTTATGGCACGGCGTGGAGTCCGGAGGAGATTACCGGAATTTATAATGCCTGCTACAAACTGGCCGTTTTCATGCTGCTGGTAGTGCAGATGTTCCGGCTGGCCTGGCAGCCTTTTTTCATGCGTCACGCCGATTCGGAATCAGCGCCGGAGCTTTTTTCCAGAGTGTTTCTGCTCTTCAACGTTGCGGCGGCGGGCGTGTTCATTTTTGTCGGGGTTTTCGTACACGAAATTGTTGCCGTCAACATTCCGGTGCTGAACGGAACCATCATCGACAGCCGCTACTGGGATGGTCTGCACATTGTGCCGTTTCTGCTGATGGCATACTGGTTTCAGGGGATGTTCGTTAATTTCTCAGCCGGAATTTTCATCAAAGAAAAAACCGGACTTTTTCCCAGAATCACCTT
Organism: Balneolia bacterium; assembly: GCA_003567135.1. Taxonomy (GTDB): domain Bacteria; phylum Bacteroidota; class Rhodothermia; order Balneolales; family Cyclonatronaceae; genus PXAI01. The sequence goes on from PXAI01000204.1 coordinate 18,567, forward strand.
TATCGGCGCCGGATTTACGCTGGCGCTGAACTTTATTCTGGTTCCGTTTCTCGGCATGCTTGGCTCAGCGCTTGCCACATTAACCTGTTATGGCGTCATGAGCCTGCTTACGCTCTATCACTCGCAAAAAGTTTTTCCTGTTCCATATCACTTCAAACATGTTATATTAATAGTGGTTGCGGCATCAGTTACAGTTTTTATCGGCTTTGATTTAGATATCGACTCGTATAATACTCTTTTACTTAAAGCACTGATCTGCATCCCGGGTATAATTGTAATACTTGCCACGGGCTATCATGCTCTGCCATCCATAAAAAACGGGATACGCAGAACCTGAACCGGCCAGGCAAACCTGTTATTATTTAATTATTATTTAACAATTAGTTACCATGAAACGAAGCAACAAAGTAGGTATCTATATAGATGCCGTTGATGTCACCATGAATGGTGGATTCGGACTGAGATATGACATCCTTCGAAAATTTGCCATTCGCGACGGATGTATCACCAGCAGAATGAACGTTTATCTGGCGTATGATAAAGACCGGGCTAAGGAGGATCAGACCTACCGGCAGAAAACAAACCGTTTTTGCGAGGTCCTCCGCGATTTTGAATACAAGGTGATTGAACGCCCCATCAAAAATTACCAGGATGCCGAGTTCAAGGACAAGGTAAACAAGAGCCTGCTCGAAATGGAAATGGCGGCGGATATCATCACCCAGGCGCAGGCTATGGACCGGATTGTGCTGCTAACGAATCAGGAAAACTACATTTATGTGGTTAACGCGCTGCAGAATAACGGAATCCGCGTGGAGCTGATCGGCTTCGATAACGTACCGCATCATCTCAAGAAAGTATCTGATCTTTTTATTTCGGGATATACCATTCCGGGTCTGCTTCCGGTAAAATCCCCCTACGAATGGGGTACAGTGGGATCGCGAGTCCGTGGCGTCTGCTACGATTTTTCCCACAACGACGGCTACGGATTTCTGCGCTACCTCTACCGCATCGACGAACACCTCTGGATCACCGATTCGAGACTTCCCGATTCGCCATACAAAACGGTTTTCGCCCACGTTTCCCAGTTTGAATCAGACTTCGACAGCAGCTTTTTGCCAAGCCGCGATCTGATTTTTGAGTTTGATTTGGTACAAAATGAAAAGGGCCTTGTTGCAGAGGATATCGTGCTGATATCAGCGCCCTGATTGATTAATGAGGTTCTTCCGGCAGCTGAAAAACCGGCAACCGGAGTCCTTTAAAAATCGCGGCAAAACGCAGGACTACCACAACCGCCATTCCTATAAAAATGGAAGCCGTTTCCGTGAGGCCTGCCTGCAGCAAAATCAGAAATACCAATATTCCGCTGATTGCAGCCGTGGCGTAAAAATCCCTACGAAGGATCAGGGGAATTTCGTTGGTGATAATATCCCGGATTACGCCGCCGGCCACACCCGTAATCGTGCCCATAATGATGATGATCAGCCAGTTTGCGTCCATGCTTTTGGCAATTCCTGCGCCCAGAAGAGCAAAAAGCGCAAGTCCGAACGCATCGGCGATCAGCAGAAAGCGGAGCGGAGGTTTTTTGTAGCGGAACAGTAGAATGGTTAATAAAGCGGAGGCAAGAATCACGTAGAGATAAGTCGGATCGTTAATCCAGAAAACGGGCGTCCGGTCGAGAAGAATATCGCGTGTGGTTCCGCCGCCAATGGCAGTTACCACGGCAATTACAAAAACACCAAGCCAGTCGAGGCTTTTTCTGCCTGCGGCCAGCGCGCCACTTATCGCAAAAACGGCAACTCCCGCCAGATCTGCGATGTAAAACCAGATATGGAGTTCTTCGCTCAAGACTCTATCCGCGCAAGCAGGTTTTTGGCACGCTCTGTTACCGGCGAATCCACGCGATGGCGTATAATTTTTTGGAGGATGCCACGCGCCTCGTCGTTTTCATTTTCGCGCACCGCTGCTCTGGCAAGCTGATACTGCGCCCTGAGCTGCATTTCTCTTCGCTCACCGCCGTGCAGATTGCTTCCAATTTCAATAGACCGTTCCAGATACGCGCGGGCTTTGCCCTGTTCGTAACCGCGCAGCATAATCACGCCTGCAATCAGGTTGGCTTCCTCCAGCGTATTCAGCTCCAGCTCACCGGCCTGATCATGGTCAAATTTTTCAAAAATCTCGGTGCAGATTACATAGGCGTCTTCAAACTGCCGGGTCCGGTATTTATTCCGAAGCAAAAGCCGCGAAAAAAACGGATTCTGATCATATTTTGTGTGTAGATCTCTCAGATACGTTTCCGCTTCCTGATAATTATTTTCGTAGTGCAGGAAAATGTGCCCCAGAAAATATTTCGACTCCGGTATCATAAATGTGCTGTTCTCGGCAGCATCCTGCAGGCGCTCAATCCCCTCTTTCCGGTCGCCGGATGGCAGCATCCACGATACGGCACGAACGAGGCGGTATTCCTCAGACAGATATTCGGTAAAGTAGAGATAGAGCCCCATCCCAAACTGCAAATCGTGAATTTCCGGATAGAGCCGCTCCAGGCTGAACAACATATTAACCGCCGCACGGCCATGATTAAAACTCTTGAACCAGTTTGAACGGTTTGCGTGAACGCGCGCCATAAATCCGTGCGACAGCGCATTTACTACCATAGCGTCCAGGTTTCGTCTGTCCTGACGCAAATTCCGGTCGGATTGCCGAACGGCCTGCTCCATGATGCCTAAAAATTCATCATCGTGGGCCTCGTTCGATAAATCAGCCAGCACGTTCCACCAGAGCGGGAGCCCTTCCCAGAAAGTCCATACGGGATGATTTTCATACTCCTCGCGCCACGGCCGCAGGACTTCATTCGCCTCGTCGTACTGCTGATTATACACGTAATCGATGGCAGCCTGGGCATCCTGGGTAAACAGCGGATTCTGTAAAAGATATCTGCTCTGATCCTGCGCATAGCTATGCACTGAAGCAAGCAGTGTAATCAGAATAATAAAACCGCTAACCAGGCTTCTAAGCATATTGGTCGCACGCATAGCACGGCATTTAGTGGTGAAACGTTATCAAACTAACGTTTCTCAGACGTTGTGGCGTATGAAGTAGGTTTCCAGCCATTCAACCGTTTTTTCAATTACCTGGCTGAACGGTGCCGGCAGATCATCGACTTCCCACGGATGGCTGCACCCGTAGGTATGATCGGCATTATTGATAAGAATTCGCTCTTTTTCCTTAGACGGGCACGCTTCGAAAAGCCGCTGTGTGTTATCGACCGGAACGGTTTCATCCAGGCTTCCGTGAATAAAGCAACAGGGAATCGTAAGCTTTTTTACACGGTTCAGCGCAATCAGCTGATCGCGGTGCTTCACCAGATCGTCATACACGGCCCGGTCAATTTTCATGGTTTGTTTGGTACGGGAATTCACGATTTCCGTGTAGCCCTTCTCCTCCCAGTCTTTTTTCATCTGGTCGGTAAAATGTTCCTCATAATCAGCGACGGCCGACCAGGTGATCAGCGTATCAATTTCTGTAAAGTCGGCAGCTGCAACCACGGCTGTATGTCCGCCGCGCGAATGCCCGACAATTGCGATGCGCTCCGTTTCCAACTCAGACATATTTGAGGTAATTTTCCGATTGTGCAGCGCGTTGATCACCGTCTGAACATCCAGCAAATCCTGAGAGAACGTCTCTTTTTCAAAGAGGTCAAGACGCTCGAATGTATCTGTGTTCCGGTCGATTCCATTTCTCGAAAAATTGAAGGCCAGCACGGCGCATCCGCTGCGCACCATTTCATAAAACGCATCAGGAAACGCGCCCCAATCCTTAAAGCCTTTGAAGCCGTGCAAAAACATTACTACAGGCAGCGTTCCGCCAAAATGAGAAGGCGTATACAGATCGTAACGAATAGGGTTGCCCTCCGTCGAGTCAATTTTACCGGATACCTTTTTTACAGATGTGTGTCTCATAGTTTTAATGATTTTTTGTCAAGTAATTTCACGAGTTGTCTTAACTCAAATATTTCTTTTCGGGTGAGGTGCCTCCACCGGCCCTGATTTAATCCTTTGTCAGTCAGTCCTGCGTAAACAATTCGTTTCAGGCTTGTAACTTCCGATCCGACCGCGCTTACCATCCGCTTAACCTGATGATTGCGGCCTTCGATGATCGACATTCTGAATTTCTTTTTCTGCACCGGATGCCGCTCAATTTTATACGCTCTGGCCGGCCCGTCTTCAAGCTCAACGCCATTTCTAAGCTGCGTTAGCTGCTCGTCGGTCATCACGTCGTTCGTTTCTACCTGATACACTTTGCGCACTTTATAGCTGGGGTGCATCAGCCGGTTTGCAAGCTCCCCGTCGTTGGTCAGGATCAGCAGTCCGGTTGTGTTCCGGTCGAGCCTTCCAACTGGAAAAACCCTTGCATCCGTCGCGTTTTTAACCAGGTCCATAACCGTATCCCGGTCGCGTTCATCACTGGTGGTTGTGATCGTGTTTTTTGGCTTATTCAGCAGAAGATAAACGTATTCCTCCGGCTTAATTTCGTGGCCTTCTACCCGAACCTTATCCGACTCCACCACCTTAACGCCCATTTCGGTTACGATCTTCCCGTTCACCTTTACCTTGCCTTTTTTAATCAGCTCGTCGGCTTCCCGGCGTGAGCAGATTCCAGCGGCGGCAATATATTTATTTAGTCGGGTGAGGCCCTGCTGCTGTGCGGTTACCTTTTTTTCGGGCTCCGGTTTTTTGGGGGATTTTTTCTTCGGAGCTTCCGTTTTTGTGGATTTATCTTTTACTGCTGCAGGTTTTTGTTGATCTGGTTTTTCCTCTTTCGTCGCTTTTTTCCGTAAAGGACGAATTTTTCGGCTGATTTCCGGTTTTTTATTTGTCTGATCGTTCAAATGATTCTCAAAATTTAATTATGCTCTTAATCAAAAAAGTCCAGTCGTGTTATGCTGATATTTTGCCTGCTTTAAAAGGATAATGGTTCTGTAAAGCCAGTAAAAGCAAAATTTAACGTAGTTAACTTGTACACATTTTTGGGTACATGAACATAGTAAACCTTTCTGATATAAAGAAACAAGAAGCGAAATTGCAAATAAATAATTTACCAAAGCCATCAGCGTATTTCAGGATTGCTGTTAGCGCCGCATAGTGCTAAGTTTGAAGCATGAACGACACTAAAAAAAAGAAAAAAAGCCCGGTACCGGTTACCATAATTACAGGTTTTCTGGGATCAGGAAAAACCACGCTGATGAACCGCATTCTCACCGGTCCGGAGGGAAACCGGATTGCGGTAATTCAAAATGAATTTGCGAGCGAAGGCATCGATCAGGAGCTGCTCGCCGGTGATGTGCCGGTTATAAAAGAGATGAGTAACGGATGCATCTGCTGTACCGTATTTGATGATCTCATTCCGGTACTCGAAGAACTCAATCAGCGCCAGGAAGATTTTGACCGCGTTTTGATAGAAACCACCGGACTCGCCGATCCCGTACCGGTAGCCCGCACGTTCTTTACCAGCGTAAGGCTGCAGCAGGATTTCAGGCTGGATGGGATCGTAACCCTGGTGGATGCCGCGCATCTCTTTAACCAAATAGACGAAGCCCCCGAAGCCGAATCGCAGATTGCATCAGCCGACCTGATCGTGCTGAACAAAGCCGATCTCACAAACGATGACGGGATTCAGAAAGCTAAGTCAAAAATCCGGACGCTCAACAAAGAAGCCGAAATTCTGGTAACCAAATACGCAGATTTTGAGCTTGAAAAAATATTCGAAATCAGCGCGCTCCATCCCGATCAGCTCAAAACACTGGAAGCCGAACTTACTGCAGATCACGCGCACAATCACAGCCACGATCATGATCATCACCACCACGGTCACACACACGAACCCGGCGTCGATTCAGTCAGCCTCCTGGTGGAAGGCACCATAAATCTGGAACGCCTCGACGCCTGGATGAACATGCTTCAGGCGCTGTCCGGCAACAAACTCTACCGCACCAAAGGCATCCTGAATCTCAAAAACGAAGACCGGAAATTCATCTTCCAGTCCGTATTCGGCGTCATGCAGGGCGATTTCGGCAACCCCTGGAAACCCAACGAAAACCGCACCTCAAAATTCGTCCTCATCGGCAAAGACCTGAACGAAAAACTACTGAAAGATGGGTTTGGAGCGTGTCTGGATCAGGAAGGCTAATTGGCGGATGGGATTGCAGATCGGCGACGTGCGATATGTGATCTGAGATTTTTTTCGATTCGGAGAAAATAGCCCATCGCAGAACTTGCTCCGGATGGAGCAACACGTCTGTAGCCGGGTGGAGATGGCGCAGCGCCAGCAAGGCATCGGAATCCGGGACGAAAGACGTGCATATTAAAATAGCCCGGTTGTGGGATGATATCATGGGGCGATGGTAGGGGCGAAAAATTTTCGCCCCTACATTTTTCGCACCCGAAACCCGAAACAATTTCCATGGCCAACAATCATTCTAGCGCAATAAATATCCGATTGTGAACCCCGCAACCCGTAACTCTTCCCCTACCTGCTTACCGAAAACATAAACCGCGCCGACCAATCGTCTTCGCCGTGAACGCCGTGCAGATAAAACGGGCTGTTGACACCCAGCTTCAGGCCGCTCAGGAATGAGCTTTGGGCTACCCAGCGGCGGAGGCCCGGCAGTTCGGATACGTCGTAGCTTAGGCCCGCACCGAGCGAGGCCAGCCACGGATTGCCGCTTTCAGGCTCGGGGAAGTTACCGAGGTAGGCTCCAAACCACGATCTTCCGGCACCGGCAAAAATATCGGCTGTTAGCGGACGAAAACTTCCGGTGAGCGCGGGTCTGAAGGTTTTCCGTATGGAAAATCGCAGCAGATTATTTCCAAACTGGTCGCGGGAAATGGTGCCGGGTATGGCATATCCGGCCAGCGGATTATTCGGGTTGAACACCAGATTCAGGTCTTCGGTCAGTGCCGGATCGATATTCGCAAAACTCCAGTAGGTCTGATCCCGCCAGGCATCTTCCGCGGCATCCCCTGATCCGGACATATAGTGCTGCAACGGCATCGCTGTTGATCCGAATGCGGTTTCAAGACCAAAACGGAGCCAGGAATGGTAGGAAAAGTCGAGCGTGTAGCCGGCTTTCAGGCGTAATCTGTGCGCCGCGCGCCGTTCATCGAAGGTACCCGATCTAAGCTCAAGACGAACGCCCGTCACCTCCGGCTGCTCCAGTTCGTAAACAGCTTCCACACCCCAGAAATTTCCATTTTCAAATCGCCGGTTCAAAAAGTCCACGTTTCGGTTTGCGGTGTAGGACTGATGCAGCAGCCCTACGGTCAGATGATGCCTGACCGGCTCGCGGCTGCCGTATTTGCCAAGCTGTCGTTCCAGATTGATCCGCCCCTCATTCACCCCGTAATATCGCATAACCGATGCGCTCCACCATCCCGCCGGACCAAGTGCCCTGAAGCGGTCGCGAAACGAAAGGTGTAAATCAACGTCGGTCTGGAATACATCGTAATCATCCACGCGGCCGCTGGTCAGCATCAGCCCGGCGTTTAGTTCGCGCGTGTTGAACTGATAGCGGCCTTCTAACCGAATTCCCGCGCGCACGCCGGCATTTTCGCCGTACCACAGCGCCGGGCGCCATCCCACATTATACCGCTCCCATGATGGCGTGGCAGGCTGAAACGCAGAATATGAAACCGGAGACGGCCACTCATTATTCAGCCGGTTCACATCCGCCAGCCGGTAGCTTGGATCGATGACCAGCTTTTTGATCGCGCCTCTTTCAGCAGGAAGCGTGAACGTGTATTCGGGGTGCGTCCAGAACCAGGCATCCATTTCTGTTCTTGGGATATCCGGGTTTTCGTGCACTTTCTGGCCAAGCTGGAGATGCGTCGGGATGTAAATCAGCTCCTGTGAACCATCCTCGTAAGTAATTAACAAATCGACCGGCATCAGAAAATCACCGCGGTTTTCCAGGGTAATTTCGGTTTCATCATTCCGGCTTCTTACGCTTCCAATCGCCAGATCGACGGTTCCAATACCGTCCAGCATCGCCTCGAAATACCATCCCAGCTGAAGCCCGCTTTCTTTCTCGACCACACGACGGAAATCGGTGGGCGTCGGGTGACGGAATCCCCACTCGCGGTAATAGCGCTGAAGCGATCGTTTCAGCACATCAGCGCCCACGATATACTCAAGCTGATGCAGAATCAGCGCGCCTTTTCGGTATGATGCCACGCTGTAGGCACGGTTCGTTTCGTAATGATCGGCGTGCTGGCCCATCGGCTCTTCAAGCTGCTCGTGCACGATACTGAAATAGGCGTTATACGACGACTGATGCGGGCGTCCGGAAAGCCGGAAAAGTTCGCGCATAACCAGCTCGCTCGCGTAAACGGTAAATCCCTCATCCATCCAGTGATGCAGGCTTTCGTTTGTGGCAACCACCGACTGAAACCACATGTGCAGCAGCTCGTGAACCGTCACGGCCACAAGGCTGTAAAGCGGCCGCTGTCCCGTAATCAGCGTGGCCATAGGATATTCCATCCCGCCGTCACCGCCCTGAATAATAGTGAACTGCTCATACGGATATTCGCCAATGTATTCATTCACAAAACGCACCGCCCCGGCTGTAAACTCGTCCAGAATTTCCCAGTACGGGGCGGCATTTTCTTCCACATAGAGCAGGTGAATGCGTGGCCCGTTTTCCATCTGATGAATCCGGTGCGTGAAATGCGGATCGGCGCCCCACATAAAATCGATCACATCAGGAGCAAAAAAGTGCCAGGTCAGCTCGGGCGTATCCGGCACATTCAACGGCAGATCCGGATCCTCGTAGCCGTGGCCGATTTCCTGCGGGTTCTGGAGATATCCTGTTCCGCCCAGAACAAAATCGCGGTCGATGCTAATACGTACATCGAAATCCCCGAAAATTCCGTGAAACTCGCGTCCGATATACGGATGCGTATGCCATCCTTCGGCATCATAAGCCGCCATCCGCGGATACCACTGGGCCATCGAATAAGCGATTCCCTCTCTGTTGTCGCGGCCGGTCCGGCGAATTTGCACCGGCACCTGTGCCTCAAACTCCATCTCAAACAGTGCGCTTGATCCCGGAAGAATCGGCTCGGGCAGATCCACGATCAAAATGGTTCCTTCCGTCCGAAATTCCGTTGCTCTTCCATTCTGATTGAGCCACGCTATTTCCTGATACCCGATTTCGTGCGGCTCCAGATGATAAATCCGGTCCCTCACCCGGCTGTCCCAGTCCAGAATGGTTCGCGAGCGGACATCCATCATGCTTCCCGGCTGAAACGCATTGTAGTACAGGTGATAATACACCCTGTGCAGCGTATCCGGCGAATTGTTGTAGTAGGTCAGCTGCTGCGTTCCGGTCATAATGTGCCGCTCCACGTCGAGATGAACATCCATCTCATATTCAACGCGCTGCTGCCATTCGGCCTGCTGAGCGGCCAGGGTGACGGGCGCCAGAGTGGCGATCAGAAACAATAAAAATGCGTTTTTATACTGATTGAAGATCATGAACAAGAGGTTTTTAGGATGTTTCGGAAATATTCAGTTCGGGGATGTTATCGGATAAGTACAATTTTTTCGATTTGACGGCCTTCAGCCCATTCCATTTCAACGAGATAGACGCCGCTTGCCCGTCCGGTTGCGTTCCACTGAACGGTATGAAACCCGGTGGAGATAAACTCATTGGTAATCGTATCCACGAGCCGGCCGGTGGCGTCAAAAATCCGGATCCGGACATTGCCGGGCTGGCCCACCTGAAACGGAATAATCGTGGACGGGTTAAACGGGTTGGGATAATTGTTGAAGAGCTGCGTCTGAAGCGGAAGGTCGGGATCAAACGACTGAAACGAGGCGGGCACGTACTCAATATCACCGATTATGTAGTGTCCGTCGGGATCGAGAATGGGGGTTGATACGGGAAACGGAAGCTCAAAACGCTTTTCCCAGGGCCATGTGTCGGGCCGCACGACGATCGTGGTATCCGCCTGAGGGCCTTGCAGCCTGATCTCAAGCGGCATATCAAAAATGTCGAGTTCGGGCATCGACGGCGTCTGCTCGATGCGCAGCCTGAACGCAAATTTATCACCAACGGTAGGCTGCGATGCGTACGTAATTTTGTATTCAGGATGCCCCTCACCAAAAATCCACTGATCAAAAAATGCGGTGAGATCAATTCCGGAGATTTCTTCCATCGCTTGGCGGAATTCATCGGTGGTGGCGGTGCCAAACTGGAGCGGTCCGCTGATGTAGCTTCGTAATCCTTCGAAAAAAACCTCATCGCCGAGTTTTCGGCGAAGCATGTGGAGCACCAGTCCGCCTTTGGCGTAGCTGGTCCGGTAGTAAAAAATGCGCGTTGCGGAGTCAAACGGATTTGCGGGATCCACAAATTCCGACGGCACATAAACGCTGCGATCCGGCCTTCTCGTAACCTGGTTGCGAAAACTCTGCCGCCAGTCGCGGAAGGCAGCTTCGCCGTCCTTCGCCTCCACGAACAGTCCTTCGGCGTATGTTGCAAATCCCTCGTTCAGCCAGATATGCTCCCAGCTGTTGCACGTCACCGCGTTTCCAAACCAGTGATGCGCCAGCTCGTGCGCCACCAGATTCTGGTTGAAATTCGACATCGAGCTCATCGTCTGATGCTCCATCCCGCCGCCGCGGTTAAACTGAATGTGCCCGTATTTCTCATCCGCAAACGGATACGGCCCGAAAAGCTCCGTAAAGACCTCCATCATATCAAGCGTCAAATCAATTTGCGTGCGCACTGAAGGTGTGTCGTTATCCCGGAAGATGTAGTTTTGGATGGGAAACGAGTCTGATCCATTGCTGAATTCCTGATCATAAACCGAATAATCGCCCGCAGTGATGGAAAGCAAATAGTGCGAAATGGGATATCGCGTTTTCCAGTGCCAGCGGCTGCGACCCTCGCCCACGGGCGCCACATCCTGAAGCAATCCCACAGAACCGACTTTAAGATTCTCAGGAACTACCACAACCACATCCGCCGAATCGGCTTTGGAATCTGGCGCGTTTCGAACCGGAAACCAGTTTCTGGCGCCGTAGGGCTGTGAGAGCGTCCACAGATGGGGTTCGCCGCCAATCGTTGTGAAATGCACGCTCGAAAATCCGGTGACATCCGGCTCACCATCGTAAAAAATTCGTATCAGCGGCTCATCCCCGACGGATAATTCTTCGCTAAACTGAATGATGAGACGATACTCCGGGCCGGATTGAGGACGTACGAACTCCGCCGAGAACGATGCATTTTTTACCGCAACCGAATCGATCACATACCCCGAATAAAGCTCCAGCTCGATCTCGTCAGTCGTTTCACGGACTCTGATTCCCAGATCGGCAAATCCGGCAAAAGCGCGATCATCGAAATTCACATCCAGATTTATGCCGTAATAATAGACTTCAAAACGGGGATCAGCGTGGACGGCTTCGGCGCTCATCGCGTGAAGGGCGCGCTCCTGTTCATGATGAAAGTCATCCTGACTAAACCAGGCCGGCGATTTTGCGGACTGATCGATCAGCTGGGCTGATGCCGGAACTGATCCCAAAAAAAGAAACAGCAACGACCAGAAAATCGAAAAAGATAAGGCAGCAGTATGTTCAGGGGAATATCCCGGATTCATGAGGCCGTTGAGTTAATGGTTACGCCGCGGAATCCGTGTAGTGGTTACCCGCGGTCAGGTAACATAATAATCCAGAAAATCTCTTAAAAGTTTATTTGCTTCCGGAGTTTCGCTCACGTTGTTGTAGCAGGCGTAGAACTCATCGTCGGTTTTGAAAGGATAGAAGCGTTTGTAAACCAGCATCCGGTCGCGGAATTC
>PXAI01000352.1 GCA_003567135.1 Balneolia bacterium
GATTCAGCCTTGTGGGGGCTCCGCTTTCGCCCAGATCGCGACGGAAAAAGGCGAACTACAAGCAGGGCCTGACCGGCTTCATTCAAACCAGCAGGATGGATGATGACGCCAAAAAGCAGCAGGAAGAGATGTTTTATCTGCAAAACTACTCAATCTGGCAGGATATTTCCGTTCTGGCACAAACGATATTTTTCAGGATCCCAACCATAAAAACGAGCCTGAAAGCTAACGGACCGGGGAAGCATGATGAAAGCTGAAGACCAAATCACGGCCGTGATTGTCAATTATAAAACTCCTGATCTAACGCGGATGGCGCTTTGGTCGCTGCGATGCATGTATCCGGGTCTGGAAATTATAGTCGTTGATAATGCGCCGGGAAAAGATCAGGCTGAGAAGTTAAACCGGGAGGCAAAAGAAGCCGGAAAAACGAAGGTCATCACAAATGAATCGAATCTGCATCACGGTCCGGGAATGGATCAGGCGATCCGGCAGATGAGCTCCGGTTTCGCGCTTTTGTTTGATTCAGACTGCATCGCTTTCCGGAAAGGATTCCTGGAAAAAATGGTTGATCAGCTTACTGACGGATCGTACGCATCCGGAGCGCTCACGTATGTAGATAAGTTTGGCTATAAAGCTGAACCCGAATCGAAAGGAGCCATTGCATATATTCACCCAAGCTGTGCGTTGCTGCATGTTGATCAGTATAAAAAACTGCCGCCGTTTGAGAAACACGGCGCTCCCTGCCTCGGGAATATGAAAGCCGCCGGAGAGCAAAACTTTACGTTGAAATCGTTTCCGGTATCAGCCTATGTTTACCATATCGGCCGCGGAACCGTTGACGCCACAGGAGGATATCATCTTGGGAAATCGGGGATTTTAAATAAAATCCGCAGAAAAACGGGGCTATAACCTAAATTTTCTGCTCAACCTGGCGAATCATTCCCGGATACCACTCGCCGAAGGTGCCGTTTTTGAGATGTATTCTGATTTCCTCCATCAGCCATAAATAAAACGTAAGGTTATGAACAGAGGCTAAGACCATCCCCAGAATTTCATTGCAGCGGAAAAGATGATGCATGTACGCCATCGTGTAGTGGCTGGCAAGTTCAGATGGGAAATCAGCATCAAGCACCTCGTGATGATTTTTCCACTTCGCGTTTTTGAGATTTACGATCCCGTTTCTGGTGAATATATTCGAATTTCGTGCGTTTCGGGTCGGCATTACGCAGTCGAACATATCCACGCCCAGCGCAACGTTTTGGATCAGATTTCCCGGCGTGCCGACGCCCATCAGATAGCGCGCTTTTTCAGCCGGCAGCTCATTGGTTACAAGATCGGTCATTTCGTACATCAGCTCTGTTGGCTCACCAACGCTTAATCCCCCGATTGCATTTCCGTCAAAATCCAGATCGGCTATGGCATGTGCGGATTCCTTTCGGAGCTCCGGATATGTTCCGCCCTGGCAAATTCCAAACAGAAATTGTTTGTGGCCGTAAAGTGGTTCGGTCTCATCAAACGCGGTTTTGCAGCGTTTAGCCCAGCGGTGCGTAAGGTGCATCGAGTTTCGGGCGTACTCCTCAGTAGCCGGGTAGGGCGGGCACTCATCCAGAACCATCATGATATCTGATCCCAGAATTCGCTCGGTTTCAATTACGTTTTCCGGCGTGAACACGTGCTTTGATCCGTCAAGATGGCTTTTAAACGTTACGCCACGCTCTTCCAGCTTCCGGTTGTTAGATAGTGAAAAAACCTGATATCCGCCGGAATCGGTCAGAATTGGCAGATCCCACTTCATAAACCGGTGCAATCCTCCGGCTTCCCGCATAATCTCGTTTCCCGGACGTAAATACAGATGGTAGGTGTTTCCAAGGATAATCTGCGCTTTCACTTTTTCTACCAGATCGTGCTGTCTTACAGCTTTTACAGTGGCCAGCGTTCCGACCGGCATGAAGATGGGCGTTTCGATTTTTCCGTGGTCAGTAGTGAGACTCCCGAGGCGGGCTTTTGTATCCGCATCTGTCTTAATTAATTTAAACACTTTGTCCGAAGTTTGTTATTTTACACGACTGTACTGAATTTTGAAAAAGGGTACTGACAGCGAGTATTATAAGTTGTGGAGTGCCGAATATACGGGTATTCTTTGTAATCAGTTCAAAATTCCGGGCCGGATTGAGCACGAAGCGTCCGGACTATTCAAACGACTTGGTATTATTCTGATTGGAACGCAGTAAAGACATTTTTATAACGCTGGTTGGAGACATGATCGCTCTGATGCTCGGGTGGATTGTATTTTATTACATCCGTTTTGAGCTGGATATTTTTTCTATCGAGCATGTAGCCAGGCCCCAGATGGTGCTTATCCCATCCCTGCTGATCGCTGCTTTCTGGATCTGTATCTTTACGTTTTTCGGCCTCTATAAGCGATTATACCTGATTTCCCGCTTCGATGAACTGGTGCGCGTCGGTAAAATAACCATCATCGGTACACTCATTTTCTTCTTTCTGCTCTTTACGGATGATCTCAACTGGACATCTGAAAACATCAGTTCTGCAAAATACTTCGCACTGATTTACTGGTTTATCACCTTTACGTTTGTTTCGCTGAACAGGCTCACGATCCGGACCATTCAGCGGGCTACAGTTCAGAAAGGGATGGGCCTGCATAAAGCTATTATTGTTGGAACAGGCGCGGCCGCGAAAAGCGTACACGAAAACCTGATTCGTCACAGAACTTCAGGGCTGGACGTCATCGGTTTTATCAAGCCGGATCATTCAAACGGAAATGGCGATCAGCGCGTGATTGAGGATGAACAAATACTCGGTTCACTCAACGAAATTCGGGATATCATCAAAGAAAATAAGATTCAGGATGTGATTGTGGCTCTGGAGCAGCAGGATCGTGAGTCGCTGATCAGGGTGCTTGATGAAATTGACCTGCCGAATATAACGGTCAAAATTCTGCCTGATTTCTTCCAGATTATCAGCGGACTCAATCAGACCAACCAGATTTTCGGACTGCCTCTTATTGAGGTGATGCCCGACCCGATGCCGACATGGGAAAAGTTCGTAAAACGGCTGATGGATATTGTGCTCTCACTGGCGATTCTGGTGATAACGCTGCCGGTGATGCTCATCGTGGCGATTGTTATTAAAACCACATCAACCGGACCGGCGATTTACAGTCAGGAACGTATTGGCCTGTATGGCAGAAAGTTCATGATTTATAAGTTTAGAAGCATGTATAACGATGCCGAAAAACGCACCGGGCCAACCTGGGCCAAGGATGATGATCCGCGGATTACGCCAGTCGGATACTGGCTGCGCAGGCTGAGGCTGGATGAACTTCCGCAGCTTTTCAACGTACTGAGAGGGGATATGAGCCTGGTTGGGCCGCGCCCGGAGCGCCAGTTTTTTGTGGATCAGTTCAAGAAACAAATCCCGCTTTATACGCGCCGTCTTCGCGTAAGGCCCGGAATTACCGGCTGGGCGCAGGTGAAATGGAAATACGATGAGACGCTCGACGATGTAAAAGAGAAAACTAAATACGATCTGTTTTACGTTGAAAACATGTCGTTGAAAATGGATCTGAAAATTTTGATCAACACAATATTTACCATGCTCTCCGGAAAGGGTCAGTAATTATTTTTGCCGGAGACTTCGATTTTTGAAAAATATTAAGTTCTTTACAGTTAGCCGATCTTCAGGCCACACCACAGCATCATGAAATCTGACACGTTAGTAATTATACCGACCTATAATGAGTCCCGGAATATTGTCCGGATGCTGGAGGTGGTGTTGTCGCTTGAGCCTGCCATTGATGTACTAATTGTGGATGACGGCTCGCCTGACGGCACGGCAGATCTGGTGAAATCTGTGCAGAAAATAAATGAAGGCCGCATTCACCTGATTCAGCGTGAGGGCAAACTTGGGCTCGGCACAGCGTACGTGGCGGGTTTCAAAATGGCGCTCGAAAAAGGATACTCCTTTATTTGTGAGATGGACGCCGACTTTTCTCACGATCCGCACGATCTTCCTCGGCTGGTTGAAGCCGTTAAAATCGGAGAAACGGACGTTGCCGTCGGATCGCGTTATCATAACGGAATCAGTATCATTAACTGGCCGCTCACGCGCCTGATTTTATCGTATGCCGCCAATGTTTACGCCCGGGTTATTACGAGGCTTCCTATTAAAGATACCACCGCAGGATTTAAGTGTTTTCGCAGGGAAGTTCTTGAGAATATTAACCTGGACAGGATTAAATCCAACGGATACTCTTTCCAGATTGAAATGCACTACCGCGCATGGAAAGCGGGTTTCAGGCTGAACGAAATCTCTATTATATTCCGTGAAAGAGTTGAAGGAGTTTCAAAAATGTCAAAAAAGATTATTTTTGAAGCAGTGTGGATGGTCTGGGCATTGAAATTACGTCGTATTTTAGGACGCCTGTAATTCAGTGACAACTTTGAATTTTTGATATACACATCAAATTACGATTTATGAATTATCTCGATTTTGAAAAACCAATTGCCGATCTGGAAAAAAAGATTTCCGAGCTGAACGCCATCGGAACTCCACAGCGCGACGTGCTGAAACCGGAAATTGAACGGCTTCGCGGACGCGTTGACGAGCTGAGGTCTTCCATTTTTGAAAACCTCACGGCCTGGCAGCGTGTTCAGTTGGCGCGCCATCCGGACCGTCCTTATACGCTGGATTACATCTATAACATTTGTGAAAACTTCGTGGAGCTTCACGGGGATCGCACCTTTGGCGATGATAAAGCGATTGCAGGCGGTTTTGCCACGATCGACGATAAATCAGTGATGATCATTGGTCAGCAAAAGGGCCGGGATACAAAAACGCGTCAGTATCGTAATTTCGGGATGCCCAATCCGGAAGGATACCGCAAAGCGCTCAGGCTGATGAAACTGGCTGAAAAGTTCAATGTACCTGTTATCACCCTTCTTGACACTCCGGGCGCGTTTCCGGGACTCGAAGCCGAAGCGAGAGGCCAGGCGGAAGCGATCGCAGTGAACCTTCGTGAAATGTCCGTTCTGAAGGTGCCCATCATAACTGTCGTAATTGGCGAGGGAGCCAGCGGCGGTGCACTGGGTATTGGTATCGGAAATGAAGTCTATATGATGGAGAATACCTGGTATTCGGTGATTGCGCCTGAATCCTGCTCGCAGATTCTGTGGAAAACCTGGGATTATAAAGAGCAGGCCGCCACCGCGCTGAAGCTCACCGCCAAAGACCTTCTTGAACTGAAGGTAATCGACGGAATCATCAAAGAACCGCTTGGCGGTGCGCACCGGGATTACGATCAGGCTGCGGCCGCTTTGAAAAAGCAGCTTATGGAAAGCCTGAAGCGCCTTGGAAAACTCTCGGCCTCCAAACTGGTAGACCAGCGTATTGACAAGTACTCAAAAATGGGTTCATGGGTTGAAGCGTAGGCTGCATGAGCGTTTCATCCCCAAAAACTGACGATAAAAAGATACCACTGGCCAGCTACTCGGTGAAAGTGAGGCCGAGATACAGCGAAACGGATCAGATGGGCTATGTTTATCACGGGCGATTTGTGGAGTATTTCGAAATGGCCCGTACGGAAATGGTTCGCGAAGCCGGATTTTCGTACGATAAACTGGAGAAAATGGGCGTGATGATGCCCATAATCGACCTCTCGCTCAAGTTTAACGAGCCGGCGTTTTATGATGAAGAGCTTACCGTTACGGTAAGTATTTTCGAAAAACCGGGAATCAGGCTGCGGACACACTACGAAATTCGCAACAGTGAGGGTAAACTGAACAATACCGGTTCTGTAACGCTCTGTTTTGTGGATAAGGAAACGCGCCGTCCGGTCAGGCCGCCTCAGGAATTTATTGATGGAATGCTAAAGGTGAACAAATCATGAATCCAGCTATTGAAAAACTTTTAGATCTGGCCATTCTCGAAGATGCGGGAAGTGGTGATGTAACCACTGAAGCCGTCTATTCCGGAAGCGAAAAGTCCACCGGGCTTTTCCTGGCTAAGGAAGACGGCATCATTGCAGGATCTGAACTGGCGGGACATATTTTCAAAAAGATTGATAACTCGCTCATTTACGAACCTCTCATTTCAGATGGGAGTGAGGTTAAAAAGGGGGATGAAATCGCCCGGGTTTCAGGATCATCCGGCAGCATTTTAACCGGCGAGCGAATCGCTTTGAACTTCATGCAGCGCATGAGCGGCGTGGCTACGGTAACGAGAAAATTTGTGGACAAAGTCAGCCACACCAAATGCCGTATACTGGATACACGCAAAACCATCCCCGGACACCGATACACCGATAAATGGGCCGTCAGGCTTGGAGGCGGCTACAATCACCGCTACTGCCTGGATGATATGTATCTGATCAAGGAAAACCACATTGTGGTGGCGGGCGGAATTGCCGAAGCGCTTGACGCCTGCATCCAGCATAAAACGCAGAACGAACATGAGGGGCACCAGGTTGAGATTGAGGTTCAGAATCTTGATCAGATCAATGAAGTTCTGGATCATGGCGGTGCCGATATTATCATGCTGGATAACATGGATAATGAAACCATGAAGCAGGCGGTGGCACTGTGCGGCGGACAGGTTCAGCTTGAGGCATCCGGGAATATGAGCCTGGAGAGAGTCAAGAACGTAGCCGAAACGGGCGTTGATTTTATCTCCGTCGGAGCCCTTACGCACTCCGTTATGGCGATGGATATCTCCCTGCTGTTTGATTAATCTGCTGTCCGGTGATCCCCAAACTCCAAACTGAAAACCTTGCCGTAAAAAATCCTGCGCGCTGGTTTACCGATCGCATCTGGCTGCTGGTTTTTGGGATATCGGCTACCATGTTTTTGATGGGTTTGCTACCCGCCTGGGTTGCCGGCGAAGACTCGGGATTTTATACACTTTCAGTGATGTTTTTTGAGCCGGTTTGTCATCAGTTTTCAAACCGGTGTTATTATATCGGGGAACTCGCAATGCCGGTATGTTCCCGCTGTTTTGGTATCTATTCAGGATTATTTCTCATGACGGTTCTGATTCCGTTCCTGAGATTATTCCGGCTGCCCGGTTTTAATTTTGCACTCTTTCTCTTGGTTGCATCTGTTTTTCTGAATATTATCGACAACGCGGGAAACTTTTTTAACTGGTGGTCGAATACGTTAACGTCGAGGTATTTGCTCGGGCTGCCGATAGGGCTTTCTGCGGTTTATGTTATATTTAGTGAGTACATACCAGGCCGAAAAACAAAATCTTAAATCTAATTTTGATTTGAATCATGGAAACAACTGAACAGAAGTCTTTGTACACTCATTCTCTTACCGTCGGGGGGATTTTTGGTGCGGCGTACACAATCGTAAACTTACTGATTCTGTATATAGCCGTGGGCACAGGCAGTACTGGTCTTGGTATGATTGCTGTTTACTGTCTGGGTATTTGTGGAATCAGCCTGGCGGCCGGCTACTTTGCCACATGGACGTACATCTCAGATATCATGATGCCCATTGAAACAGGGCAGGGCGCTTTAATCGGATTTCTTGCCGGTATAGCTCTTGCCGTAGTTTCCTTTGTATTTCAGCTAGTTTTAAACTCTGTTGGATTAGATTCACAAGAACTAACGAGTGAATTTATGATGGCCTTTTTAAGTGACCTCGGTTTGTCAGGCCAGGAACTTCAGGATGTGGAAGATCAAATGCAGAGCTCTGGTTCAGGTGTATTTTCTTTATTGATTTCTATGGTGGTACTCGGCCTGCTTAACTGTATCACCGGCCTGATTGCTGCAAGCATCCATTCAAAAAAATACAAGCAAACTGACGCGCTTTAATGCCTGATTCCCCACAATACTCAGGGAGTGATTCCCAACCGGATCTCAATGTTCACCGTAGTTTTTTCGACCGGCACGGATTTCCTCCCTGGCTTGTGGGATTTATCTGGCTGATTCTCGCGGCCGGCCTGTTCCAGCTTGTCGGCGGGCTGCTAATGTTTGTGCTGGTATACATGCGCGTCGGCTCTATTGCTATGGGCGACATGAGCGCACTTACCCAGCACATGGATCTTGTTCTTATCAGTAATTCAACCGGGCAACTTCTGTTTCTCGGCCTGGCTACCTTAATTATAGCCTATCTTGCGGCTCCGCCGGGAAAACTGACCGGATTTCTCAGGCTGAAAACAGACAGCCGGACCGGCACTCTTTCCCTACTCTCTGTTGGTATTATACTTGCCATACAGCCAACCATTTGGTTCCTGAGCTGGGTCAACTCTCTGTTGCCTTTGCCGTGTGCGCTTGAGGCAATGGAAGGCCCCCAGATCGAACTTATCGCCCAGCTACTGGCGAGTGATTTATCTATACTGTTTTTGGTTTTGAACATAGCACTGGTTCCCTCCATCTGCGAAGAAATCATGTTCAGGGGTTTTTTGATGCGTATGCTTGAGCGATCATGGGGGATTATTCTGGCGATTATCGCATCCGGTGTGCTCTTCGGATTTTTCCACCTCAGGCTGTCTCAGGTGATTCCGCTCAGCACGCTCGGAATCCTGCTTGCGTGGGTTACCTGGCGCTCAGGCTCACTGCTGCCGGCATTTATCATTCACCTGATTAACAACGGAGGAGCCGTAGTTGCCGCTAAGCAATATCCGGAATTACTGGAAATGAGCGAGCAGGCTACCATGCCGTCTCCATTATTATTGCTCGGAAGTTTGGTGGTTACCGGATATTTGATTTCATTATATTACAGAGTATCAAAACAAAAGTAAGGAGCGTCATATGTTCGACAAAAAATTTTCTCCAGATGAAATCAAGAACTGGACCTGCGTGTTTGAAACCAGTAAGTCTTTCGAGGCTGAAATGATGAAAAACTTCCTCTCTGATCAGGGGATCCCATGCGAAATCTTATCAAAAAAGGACAACGTTTATACCGTAAACTTTTCTGATCTGTCTGTAATCTACGTCTACGTTCCGGATGAAAACGCTGAAGCTGCCCAAAAGGCCATTGCTGAACTTCCGGAAGACCTCGGGGGATACGACAGCGATGATGAAGACGAGGGCGAGACTGAAGAAGCTGAAAAATAACAGACCACACCAGTTATCTTAATTAACCTGATTTGTCTGAATTAAAAAAAAGAATCTGGTTTGCGGTTATTGCAGCTCCGCTTTTCATTGCGGTTACCTGGGTTGGCGGCTGGTATTTTAAGGGGATGATGGCCGGAATCGCCCTGGTTATTCAATGGGAAATGGCCACCCTTTTTGATGCCGGGAATTCCCGTCCAAACCGGATATTTATGTATCTGATCGGCATCTGGGTGATGCTCATGCCGTTCATTCCAAGCCCCGCACTCATCGGGCTCGGTCTTTTTTTAGGGCTGATTTTAGTTGAAATTATTCGCGGTGCCGACCGGTCGTACAATTCGCTGGTCAACACTATTTTTTGCGGGATTTATGCTCCTGTTGGCGTTTTAACCCTCATTCTACTTCGCAATGAACTGCCGGATGCCGCAGAACCTATGGCAGGATTTGCGTTGACTATGGCGGTGATATTCATGGTTTGGGGAAACGATGTCCTCGCTTTTGTTGGCGGAAAAAACTTTGGCAAAAACCTCCTTGCGCCACACATCAGCCCGAAAAAAACGTGGGAAGGATTTTTCAGCGGAATTCTGGGATCTCTCATCGGCCTGGCTCTGATCTATTTCATCGTGCCCGGCTTTCCTTTTACGTTCGTTTATGCGCTGCCCTTGATTTTTGTAGTCAGCATTTTCGGGCCCATAGGAGATCTGGCGGCATCCAAACTGAAAAGACTGTATGGCGCTAAGGACTCCTCACAAATGCTTCCCGGTCACGGCGGATTTTTCGACCGGTTCGACGCGCTGCTGCTTGCCGCGCCGGCTGTTTATTTCTATTTGGAAGTTCTGCGTATCCTCGGATTTTAATATTCTCAGGAACGAAAAAAGGGTATCCGGGCTTATCTCTACAGATACCTAACTCATTGAACAGCATTTTATAAAGTATTATGAAACACGTAGTAGTAACCGGCGGAACAGGATTTATCGGCAGCGAATTATGCCACTATCTCACCAAAAATGATTTTAGGGTGAGCGTACTTACCAGAAGTCCTGAAAAGTCTGAATCATCCGACAAAAACCTGAATTATTTTGGATACGATAAGGCCGATGAACTGGTGGATGGCTCTGATGTGGTGCTGAATCTTGCGGGCTTTAATTTGTTCGATCAGCGCTGGACTAATGATGTGAAAAAGAAAATTATCTCCAGCCGGATAGATATTACGAAGAAAATGGTGGATGCCATTCTAAAAGCAGAGAAAAAGCCGGCAGCGTTTTTGTCTGCCTCGGCGGTTGGATATTATGGCGACAGCGGCGATAAGGAGCTGGATGAAACCGTAGCCGCCGGAGAAGACTTTCTCGCCGAGGTATGCGTGCTTTGGGAAGATGCCTCCAAACCGGTTGCAGATGTTGGAGTGAGGCTGGTCAACCCGAGAATTGGTATTGTGATAGGAGAAGAGGGCGGCGCGTTAGGGAAGATGATAACCGCGTTTAAAATGTTCGTGGGCGGCCCGCTCGGCGATGGCTCCCAGTATTTCCCGTGGATTCACATGGATGATGTTTGCGGTTCATTCCTGCATTTGATCAACAACGAAAGTATTTCCGGGCCGGTAAATATTTCCGCTCCGAATCCTGTAACGATGAAAGACTTTGCGAAAGCACTCGGCAATGTGATGGGGCGTCCGTCAGCATTTCCGGTACCTGAGTTTATGCTGCGAATTGCGGTTGGGGAGGCCGCCGGAGCACTTACGGCAAGCCTGAGAGCTGTGCCTTCAAAATTACTCGAAAGCGGCTACTCCTTCAGCTATTCTGATCCTGAAAAAGCCCTCGAAGATATTCTTAAGAAGTGATACTCTAGTTCTGAATTACCCAGGAACGTAACCCTTCACGGGTTTTTGCAACCAAACTCACCTGATTACCGGTAAGTCTACCCGTAACCGGATACTGCACGGCGTTTGACGGCAGCGCGTAAAAGCGTTCTTCGTTTTCGAGCGTCCAGGCGTAAATCCGGCCGAATGCGGCAACAGTGAAAATTTCCGGCCTGTTATCGCGGTTCAGATCTGCTACGACAGGAAGATGCCCATCTGCCGGAGGCTGCCCCATATTCCCGGTGAACTTAAGTGTGCCGCTCAAATCGTAAACGAATACGGAACCTGCCTGACTCTGAGCAACAATCCTAGGCCTTGTATTGCGGAATCCATCCTCATCGCGCATGGTAATGCTTTGAACAGACGCCACGGTCAGCGGATTTGCAGAGACAGAGATTGACAGAACCATGAAATCGCCGGAGCCGTTACCACCGACGCTGAGGCTGAGCGTGTCGGCAAACACGGGGGATGTACTGAATGAATAAAGGTTACCATCTGCACCGCCGGCAAAAACGGCCGACTCATGCACGACCGGCTTTCCGTTCAGCGGCGCTTCCCCGAACAGCGGGAATCCGCTTCTGGTTGAACCGGAAGAATCCCATCCGAAAAGAGCGTTTTCCGCAAATGCGAGAATGGACCAGCGGTTATTCAGCAGTTTGAAAACCGGCTCGGTTCTGATGGTACTGTTGGTACGCTGCGGCCATCCCGAAATGTTTTGTCCGCGCTGATTGAGCACGTGAAGATTCCGGTCGGCTGTAGCCACGATGATTTCCGGTTGCCCGTTTCGGCTCACATCAGCAATATGAATAGGTGCAGAAATTGGCTCATCAAGTTCCAGAGGAAAATTTGGCAGGGACTCACCGCGATTATTCCATCCATAGATTTTATTTCCGGCCGCAATCAGAATTTCGTTCTGATTGTTGCCATACCAGTCATAAATCAACGGCGATCCAACAGGCAGATCCTGCTGAGTTCCAACGGTAAATAGCTCGGTTCCGTCGGATGCCAGCGCGGTAATTCTGTTGTTGTTACTGCTGATCAGCACGTTGGTACGGTTTGGGCTGACCAAATTTGCAAAAACCGGCGTTCCCGTAATTTCGGTGCCTTCAGACATCGGGAAAAACCACTGATCGGTAAACGGCCTCGAAACGCGCTCAAGCGGATGTGAGAGGATATTCAGCGAAGCCGTATTGCGTCCTGAATCTGCGGTCAGCGAAACTGTAACGGCATCAAACTGACTCAAATACGGCGAAATGTTTGCCTGAGGATCAAGAAACGGCTGGATAAACTGATTAAACACGATCGACTCTGCGTACAAAAACATACTCGTTTCGGACGGCGACTGACTTCTGATATCACCATACTCATCCTGATAGAACATGACGCGGCGACGCTCGCGGTCGGTAATCACGCGCTGAATCAGTCCTGAGCGGGGAGCAAGCATCACGAGGTTATCCGTTTGTCGTACGTAAAAATCGGTGTACGGGCAAAGCTCAGAACCAAGAATCTGAGCCAGAATATTACTGCGCACGAGATAGAAATTATTTACTTCAAGAATGTGCTCGTCGCGCGCCAGTTCGCGAAGCGTTTGGCGCAGGCGGTCCCGGTCGGTTACCCGGCGAATGTAGATATTTTCCTCAACTGGGCTGAAACCTGAGGTGTAAAATCCGGCGACGGCGGTTTCTGGGTGCAGCGTTTGTTCAATCCGGCGCATCAATCCGTGCTGATCGGTTAGGAGGGAGTCGAGAGCGGAAACCGGCGTGATGTCATCCGGCTGATCAAGAAAACGGGGCTTTTCTGCCTGAAACATGGCAAAGAAAGCGGCATCGGAAGGAACCGCGCGATCCAGAGAGAAAGATGCAGGTGATGCTGTCGCATTCCGCATAAAACGCGAATTTTTGTGCGCGATATCCAGATCCCCGGAAAAACGAAACGTGCTGCCGCTGGAAGCCTCGCTTATTTCGGAGGACAGCATAGCTGAAGTAAATCCTGAAAAAGCACCTTCAAGCATTGGCCTGTAGCGTACTGAAGCATTTTTCAGAAGGAGTTTATCCATCCCCGGTGTATTGATCACCAGGCCGGTTTCGCTTCTGTTTTCCGGCATGATCATCCTGTTCTGGCTACCCATATAACTTCTGACACCAGACTCAACCGCACGGCTTTTCGTAGAAATAAGAATCCAGTCGCGGAGCTGAGAAGCAAAAATGATTGTGCCGCCAACATTCAGGCGGTGGATAGTTGTACCCTCAAAACGATAGGAGTTTTCGGTAAACGGACGGTAAAATGCCGGGCTGATCTCGCTAAGGCTTTTGCTGCCTGCTTCGCTGATCCAGAGCGGAGCAAACTCGTTGGAACCGGCGGGTACCACAGCCAAAGCCTTCAGGTGAAGGCGGGTGTTGCTTTTCGACTCAATCTCCGCGGCAAGCTGAACGCTTCCGGTGGTGATGTCATCAATGAAGGGAATGTAATCGGCCGAGACCGCTGTTGATAGGGGTACGTTTTTGTCCTGAATCATTAAAAACGCGGTGTTTTCCGGCAGCGTGTCGCTCCAGTCGTTATTCGGCACTCGGTTGCAGGCAAAAAGCAGGAACAGAACGTTCAGGTAAATACTTATCCTGATAAATCGGGTCATCTTAGCTATATTCAAATTCGCCTCGGTAAGGCAGTTTCAATTATTGAAGAAATCAGCACAACGCGTGTTGATTTTATACTAAACGACTAAATAAGTCGTATCCGTACTTACAACAACACGGAAGTTAACATTTTCTGAATGAGTTTTCTCGCTCCATTATTTCTATTTGCGCTCGCGGCAATCGCAGTTCCTATCATCATACACCTGATTCAGTTCAGAAAACCCAAAAAGCAGGTTTTCTCCACACTGATCTTTTTTAAACAGCTGAAAAAAAGCAGCGTACGCTGGCTTCGCATCAAGAAACTTTTGCTGCTTGCTATGCGCGCCATGGCGATTATTCTTTTGGCGCTTGCGGTATCACGTCCGGTTTTGAGCCCCGGATTCAGTCTTGCCGCGCCCGATCGCGGGAATACAGTTTACACCATTTTGATTGAAAACGGACCGGCCATGGCGCAAATCGACGAGCGCGGGCCTTATCTGGATCAGGTTAAGGAAATACTTTCCGGCATTGCGGAAAATGCGGCGTCAACGGATCTGTTCCTGATTCACACCACGCACGGCGAACTGGATCAAACCGAGCCGATGTCGGCCTCGCAGGCGCTTCGTTATCTGGAATCGCTTGAGGTGATTAACGAAGGCAATTTTGTACGGCAAAGGCTCCAGCAGCTGATCAGCAGATCGCTCAACGCGGATCGGGAAAACCGGGTTTTGCTGATGGCAGTACGCGGAAATGAGTCCTGGAAAAATAAGCTGGAGGATATTCGTCTGCCCGATGATTTTCCGGGTGACTTGTTTCCTGTTCACTTTATTCACGCGGATGGCGAGCCGGTTTCGAATACAGGGGTTCGATCCGTTTCCACGCCAAACCAGATTCTGGCGGCCGGACGCCCGTTTACGGTAGAGGTGGAGGTCGTAAATTACGGATCTACCGCAGCGGTGAACCAGTTTCTTACTCTGGAGGTAAACGGCGAGCCGGAAGGGCAGTATCAGGTAAGCCTTGATCCGGAGGAATCGCGTACGTTTTCGTTTGAGGTGGAAGCGGCGGAAAGCGGGACGGTTTTAGGCCGTGCCATTCTGGAAGGCGACTCATTTTCATTTGATAACGTACGCTATTTTTCGTTTTCCATCCCTGAGGAGCGCAATATTCTGCTGGTTACCGAACTTGATCAGCGCGGAGATCCGGCCTCATGGCTGAATCTGGTTTTTCGCGCCGCCGCACAAACTACGGGACAAATTTCTTTCGAAACCATCACGCCCGATCAGTTCGACTCTGTCATTCCGGAGGATTATGACTCCGTTATTTTTGAGGGTGTGCGTCAGGTTCCGTCATTCGCCTTCACCCAGCTGCAGCGCTACGTTCAGGGCGGCGGTGGGCTGATTATCATCCCCGGCAGCAGAACTTCCACATCATCCCTGAATGATTTTCTTTCTTATCTGAATGCGGGAAATATTGCAGGAATGCGCGGAGAATCAGGCCGTTTTGAAGAGATCGCGCGCCTCGACCGGATCACGCGCGGACATCCTGTTCTCGAAGATATTTTTGAGATCAGCGAAGATGACGACATCCGTCTTGAGATGCCGCGAATTTATCATTATTGGCGCTATGTGGCCGGAGATCGACATCCTGCAAGAACCATTCTTCAAACCAATCTGGATGAGCCCGTGCTCACCGAGCAGCGGATTGGGGAAGGGCGGCTGATGATGTTTACGCTCTCGGCTGATCCCTCGTGGTCGGCATTTCCGACGAGCCCGCTTTTTGCGCCGGTGTTTTACCGCACGGCACTTTACGCATCGGCATCGGAGCAGGGCGGCATGAAGGAGCACATCCTTGGTGAGCATCTTGACCGCGTGTTGCCGTTTACGGAGTCTCAGCTGGAAATCAGTTTGCATGATGAAGTGCTGGTGCCGGAAACGCGCCAGGCTCCGGGAGGGATTCGCGTTCAGGCAGAGACCTATCCATGGTCGCCGGGGTGGGCCGAAATTTCCGGAAATTCAGAAACGCTGGTAATGGCGGTGAATCAAAATGTCAGTGAATCTGATCTAAATGCACTTGCGGAATCTGAGTTCTTGGGGCTGTTGCAGGATGCATTTACCATATCCGGATTCAGCTCAGTGAGGAGCCTTGGTGCGGATGAAACCGGAAGTTTTGCCGGGTTTGGCAGAACGGGCCGCGAGATTTGGAACTGGTTCATTGTCCTTGCACTCGTTTTCCTATTGACAGAGAGTGTGATAACTCGAAAATTCAGGATTTCGGAATCGTAGGTTATCCTTTTGTGATGATGAAAAATAGTATTGAACATATGCTCAAAATCATCGTTATTAATGTAAGAATATGTGAGTTGGCTCGTTAACATATCACGAGCATGCTGATGCAGGCTCCGATACCAGTCAGCGAACAAAATCATCTTTAAATTTCACCCGCGTAACATGCACGTTGTCCTTACAGGATTGCTGTTATTTTTTGCTATGGCCTCCTTTATCCTGGCCATCGTAACCATTTCCAACTATTTGCGGTTGCGAAACGTTATGCAAACCTGGAGATCAGGGCATCTTGGGGGATATCCGCTTTTTGCCACTATTTTTATGGGATGCTCGGTTGTGCTTGCGGGAACGGCCCTTTTCTACAGCTACGGGAATTATTACGGCGTGTCGGCTGCATACATGTTTCTGGCGGTCAACTGGCTTGTTTCCAGTTACCTGATGTCGAAACGATACATCACTGATCATGGAATTGTGAAGAACATCAACGATCCGTCGCAAACTATTTCCTGGACTTCCATCCACGATTTTGCAGAGTTAAATGAAGACGGCAAAACAATTTTTAAATTCTTTTACGGCAACGAGCTCCATAGAAATAATCCTCCGAAAGGATATTACAGGCTTGAGCTGGAAGTTCCTGACGCGGAATTATCCGCATTCAAAAAAGTTCTGAATCACAAACTGGGCCGCAGGTTTCAGTACGATTTCACGGATGAACCGGTGTTCAGAAAAATTGACTCAGAGCGATTATAGCGGGATATTCCGTTGTACTTACTAATCAGAAAAACCAACACATTTGATAGAAAAAGATAAAGTAACTAAAGAAAGAGCAGTCCTTGTCGGACTTTTTGGCGCAGACGTTGAGAAACACCAGGCCGAAGAATATCTTGATGAATTAGAGATGCTACTTTACACGGCCGGGGGAAAAACGGTCGATAAAATCCTGCAAAACAGGAACCAGCCCGATGTAAGCACGTATATAGGAAAAGGAAAGCTGGATGAACTTGCCGGAAATGCCAAGGCGCTGAAAGCAGATATCATCGTGTTTGATGATGACCTTTCGCCCACACAGGCCCGAAATATTGAGCGGGCAACCGGAGCGAAAATCCTCGACCGAAGCGGCCTTATACTGGATATCTTTGCATCACGAGCGAAGACGGCCGCGGCCAAAACGCAGGTTGAGCTGGCTCAGCTTCAGTATCTGCTGCCAAGACTTACGCGTTACTGGACTCACCTTTCCAGGCAGAAAGGGGGAATCGGAACAAAGGGTCCCGGTGAAACGCAGATTGAGACAGATCGAAGATTAATTGGCAAGCGGATTTCCGTACTCAAAGAAAAACTCAGAAAACTTGAAAAACAGCGCTCCACGCAGCGAAAAGGCCGCCAGGATATTATGCGGATCGCCGTTGTGGGCTACACGAACGTCGGAAAATCCACGCTTCTGAATGCGCTCGTAAAAACGGATGTTTTAGCCGAGGATAAGCTTTTTGCCACGCTCGACTCCACCGTCCGGCGTTTTGAAACACGCGTAACCAGCGTTTTGCTGTCGGATACGGTAGGATTTATCAGAAAGCTGCCGCATCATCTGGTAGACAGTTTTAAATCAACGCTGGATGAAATCAGTGAATCTGATCTGATGATGCACGTAATGGATGCGTCGTCCAATCAGGTAAATGAGTACAAAAAGATTGTGGATGAAACCCTGAAGTCGATCGGCGCGGATGATAAACCGGTGCTTCAGGTATTCAATAAAATTGATGCGGTTGAGGATCCGGCGCGAATTGCAGAACTGCGCAGGGATTATCCGGAAGCGGTGTTTATTTCAGCGTATCGCGGAATCGGACTGCAGGATCTCGAAAATAAAATCGAGGAATTTGCAATGGCCGATTACAAACGGCGCGAGCTGCGGATCAGCATGAATAATTTCAAGGCTATTTCGTTTATACATGATAACTCTGAAGTTCTCCACGAAAAATATGATGAAGAAGCCGTAGAGATTGATTTTCTGATGAAGAAGTCATTATTTCCACATCTGGACAGAATGATTGAAACGATCGAAACTGAGTGATTTTCTGTTTACATTGCCAGTAATCAGATACTAAATTATCCGAATATGCTGATATCCGACATACTTGATAAAAAAACGCTCCCGATTCGCGCTTCCGACAGCGTGGCTGAGGGAATGAAATCTCTGTTGGATCAGCAGAAGGAAACGCTGCCGGTCATTGATTTTACCACAAAAAAACTGGTTGGCGAGGTCACGCTCGACGTTCTTTCAAGAGAAAAACCGGACTCCATATCTGTGCTCAATAAAACGGAGCGAAAGCCGGATACGCTCAGGCTGGGCCAGCATATTCTGGAAGCCGCCGGCGTAATGATGCGCTCCGGCAAACAGATGATGACCGTTACGGATGATGAAAACAACTATCTCGGCACGGTGACGCTCGAAGAACTCCGGAAAAATATCACCGGAATCATGAACGCTGAGGATGTCGGCTCTGTGATCGTTATTGAGCTGAACGAGCGTGATTTTTCGATAATGGATATCGTGCGAATCATCGAGCTTGAAGGCGTAAAAATTCTCGGGCTCGGCGTTGAATCCCCCACCATAACGGAAAGCCGGTTCAGGATAACCATCAAACTAAGCCAGATTGAGATTTCATCTGTGGTACGATCGCTTGAACGGTATGGCTACATCATCACCAACCAGACAAAAACCGAGACCAGAGACGAGGAACTCCACGATCGGGCCGACGAACTTTTCCGATATCTGGGTATCTGACACCTGGCTCGTAATCAGGTAAATCATCTGCCGTAAATTTCAGGATCGAATCCAATCCGGCCTCATGTAATCACAGTAGTAATTGCTATATTACCGCCGTTAATCTGCAATAATCACCCTTAGTTTCTGAACCGTTGAACCTGATTAAATCCGGGATTTTTACCTCACTGTTTTTGCTCATCTCCTGCAGTACGGTTTTTGCTCAGCATTCTCAGCAGCCCGAGGCAGATCAATTCTTTCAGGCGCTGACCCTCTACGAAAACGGCCAGTTTGAAGAAGCCGTGCGTAAATTCGAGTCGTTTATAGAACGTGCGGAGGATGAAAATCAGAAGCGAAAGGCGCATTATTATTTCACACTTGCAAACGCCGCAATGAACGAGGATCAAACCGTAATGTGGTTTGACCGGTTTATCGCCATTTATCCCGAATCGGAAGAAGCCGGCGCACTTTACACCGATCTGGCGAACAGAAACTATCAGCAGGGAAATCTGGCGGATGCCAATCTCTACTACGAAAAAGCGCTGGATCTCAGGCTTGATGATTCGCGACGGGCTCAGGTTATCTTCTGGAATGCGGAAGTGTATGTGGAGCGTAACAATAATCAGCAGGCGCACCGCTATTTCCGTAAAGTAACAAATGAGTTTCCGCGCACGTCGCTCGCTCCTGACGCCCTTTACAATATCGGCCGGCTCTATTTAATGGAAGAGCGATTTTCCGACGCAACCGAGGCTTTCGAACAGCTTCGCAGAAATTATCCGGCGGCAGAAGTTACACGGCGGATCGGAACCGCACTCGGCGAAGCATATTACCGGCAGGGGCGTTACCAGGAAACCATCGATTCCCTGCGCAGAGTGCTTTCACAGCTTGATGGGGATCAGGAGTCAAAAGCAGTATTTCTGATTGCGGAAAGCTACAACATTCTTGACCGCCTGGATGAAGCCTCTACGTGGTACCGGCGCTACATCTCCCTGAATGAAGGTACGCCTGAGGAGCGTCTGGCACATTACGGACTCGGATGGGTTTTTCACAAGCAGGGCGTTTATCACTGGGCCGCACAGTCGTTTGGCAGGGCGGTAACCGGCGGCGATGAGCTCAGCAGAAAAGCACTCTATTATCAGGCGGTGAATGAAAAACTCAGCGGCCGGTATGATCTGGCCCTTGAAACGTTTAAAAAGTTTGGTGAGC
This sequence comes from Balneolia bacterium, assembly GCA_003567135.1. Classification (GTDB taxonomy): domain Bacteria; phylum Bacteroidota; class Rhodothermia; order Balneolales; family Cyclonatronaceae; genus PXAI01. Next base: position 19,790 of record PXAI01000352.1, read on the forward strand.
GCTACACTTCCGGCGACTGGGTTGAAACAGCGAATTACGAATGGGCCGTCATCGCGTTTGAGATTGGAGATTACGTGACGGCTATCGAGCGGCTTCAGTTTCTTTTACGAAGCAATATCCGACTTGAGCGCCCCGGTGATGTGCTTACTCTCCTTGGCGAAGCTCAGTTTGCAAACGGGGAATATGGTCGCGCCATCGAATCTTTTGAGCGCGCTGAGCGCGAAACCGCTATTGACCCGGCGATTCGTCGTCAGGCCAGGTTCCAGCGTGCCTGGGTTCTTCACAGAAACCGCGTTTATGAAGAAGCGAAGAGGCTTTTCGATGAAGTCTACCGCGATGATCCAACCGGCGAGCTTGCCGGTGAGGCACTTTTCTGGAGCGCCGACAGCTATTACAATCTTGAGCAGTTCGAGCCTGCCAGCAGTCGTTTTCGGGAGTTTGTTCAGAAATTTCCCGATCACGAGTTTATTGGTGCCGCGAGATACTCGCTGGGATGGGCTTATTTCAAACTGGGGGATTACGAACAGGCGATTAGTCCGCTGCGCGATTTCCTGAATAATTACCAGCCGCCGCCGGTTGCCATCTTCCCGTATGATACCGATTCGCGACTCCGCATAGCGGATTCCTTTTTCGCACTGCGCCGCTATCAGGATGCCGTAAACTACTACGAAAGGTCGATGGTTACGGTAGAAGGAAACGACTACGCTTCGTACCAAATCGCCAGCAGTTTTTACAGGATGGATCAGACGTTCGATGCCGTTCGGGCGTTTCGCGCGCTAATCAATGATTTCCCGCAGAGTTCACTCCGCGAGCAGGCGCAATATAATATTGGATATATTTATCTGCTCTCCGGAAACTCTTCACAGGCCGTTACCGAGTTCCAAACGCTGATCGAGCGCTACCCGAACTCCAGATGGGCACCGCGCGCGCAGTACAATATCGGTAACGCATATTTTAACGCAGAACAGTTTGAACAGGCGATAGCGGCCTATCAGCGGGTTCTCGACCGGTTTCCGCGCAGCGAATTAATTGTGGATGCCGTAAACGGAATTCAGTTTGCCCAGCGTGCGAAAGGACAGTCAGATACGTCGAATGAAATTCTGGAGGATTTTATCGCCTCCAATCCGCAGGCCGGTACAGCCGATCAGCTGAGGTTTCGTCAGGCTGATAACTACATCCGCACAGGAAATTATGAGCAGGCGATTCAGTCGTTTCGCCAGTATTTGCGCGTGACCAACGACGAGCGGATGGTACCGATGGCGCTTTACCGGCTCGCCGAGGCGCATCGTCAGAAAGGAAATGATACCGAGCTCGTGGAAACGCTCGAAACGATTATCAACGATCATGCGCGCTCCCGCCAGTTTGATGACGCCCTGCTTGACCTCGGAAATCATCACCTGAACCGCGGCCGGTATAATCAGGCTATTGAGCGCTTCCAGACGTTATCAAACCGCTCCGGAATGCAGTTTCAGGCGAATATCGGCCTTGGAAACGCGTACCTCGGACTGGAGCGTCACAGCGATGCCAGAAGGCATTTTGAAGCTGCCTCGAATATGGACGGTGATCAGGATCTGGTGCAGGTTGGCCTGGGCCGCGTAGCTTTGCAGTCGGGTGATTATTCGCGTGCCAGAAACGTGCTTAGCACGGTAGCTGATCGCAATACAGGCGCCGTTGGAGCAGAGGCTCAGTATCTCACTGGCGTTGCGCTTCAGGGCCTTCGCAATCACGATGCGGCGATAAGAGCATTCGCAAATGTGCGCGTTTTGTTCCGGGTCCATACGGACTGGGTGGCAAAAGCGATGCTGGGTTCGGTGGAATCCAACCTTCGGCTTGGTAACAGAAATGAAGCTGAACAAACGGTTAGAACGATGCGGGATGAATTTTCCGGAACATCTGAACTGCGCCGCGCTGAACAGCTGCTTAGAAACTGATAACGTTTAAAATTTGATGCAGGGCGAAAGTAAAGGCACCAGAAAAACCGGAAACAGAGGAGCACTGAAAGGTTCTCTGAAAATGCCGGCAGATAAATCTATCGCGCACAGATCAGCCATGTTTGCGGCGATATCCGAGCCGGGGATGGATATCGTAATACGCAATTATTCATCAGCAGAAGATCCACATTCCACGTTATCCTGCCTGAAAAAACTTGGTGTGCCGGTTAACGTTGAAGGGGATACAGTTACGATTACGCCGGTCGGTCGGGATGGCATCATCAATCCCAAAGAAGAGCTTGACTGCGGAAACTCCGGAACCACCATGCGGTTGATGGCGGGGATTCTCGCCGGTGCCGGAACAGAATGTATTTTGACAGGGGATGAGTCCCTGAGCGGGCGGCCAATGAGCCGGATCATCAATCCGCTGCGAGAAATGGGTGCGAAGATCAGCGCCCGGGATGATAAATACGCGCCGCTGAAAATCATACGAAACAGCTCCGGATCGCTGAAGCCGATTCACTATAAACTTCCGGTTGCCAGCGCGCAGGTGAAATCATGCGTGTTGCTGGCCGGATTATTTGCTGATGATCCTACTACGGTAGAGGAAACGGTACCATCGCGCGATCACACCGAGCGTATGCTGGGATTGCCGGTAGAAATCCGCCATGACGGCGCAAGGCTTATAACCAGCTCAAAAAAGCTGAAGTTAAATTTGGATGTCCACACCGTAGTGCCGGGAGATTTCTCCGCTGCCGCCTTCTGGCTTGTCGCCGCGCTGATCAACCCGGGGTCTTCCGTAAAACTCGAAAATACCGGGATTAATCCCACCAGAACCGGCGCGCTTGGCATTCTGCAGCGCATGGGTGCAACTATTTCGGTTGATCCTGATAAATCCGGCGGAAAAGAGCCGGTTGCGACGATCACGGTAAAATCATCCAAACTAAAGGGCACCAGCCTGAATCAGGAAGAAATTCCTAACGCGATTGATGAAATTCCTGTTCTTGCCGTAGCTATGGCGTTTGCGGAAGGCACCAGCAGCATTCGCGGCGCTGAAGAACTCAGATACAAAGAAACTGACCGGATCGCCGCGGTGGCATCCATCCTTAAAACCGCAGGCGCTGATTTCAAAGAATTTCCGGACGGAATTGAGATTTACGGCAATCCCAATTTTGTGCCACAACCCGGAGTGTATCAAACCTGGAAAGACCACCGCATCGCAATGTCCGCCGCAGTTATGGCGTCGCGATCAAAAACAGGAGAGGAGTCGGAAGTGGAATTTCCGGAATGCGTGGGAGTTTCTTATCCGGGGTTTTGGGAAGACTTCGATAAACTTTCTTAGTTCAGAATTCAGAGTTATAGAATTCAGAATTGGGTTTTGGTGAATCCCAGACATTGCATTCTTAATTAATAAATTACTTGTATTTGAGATTGGGTGAAATACCAGATTCCAGGTGTTGAAGTGAGGTGGATCTTGTAGGGACATGGCATGCCATGTCCCTACAGTTTGCGGGAAATTTCCCTTTTGATGGGCTTCATCGATTTAAAAAGAATCTATCCGACGTATATGTCAGTGCACCGAAAAAATACTATTCGTCTGATTCCTCATCTGTCAATCAAGCACATTGATTTAAATCGCGTGTCAATTCGTCATAATTGGGATTTGGGGTACTAATTGGCACCAATATTGTAATTGATAGAGCAAAGAATTTAAAATTATGTCTCAATTCAATTTTAAAAACCTGGAAAGCCGTTTCAATCAGCTTGGAGAAGATCTTCAGGGTTTTGTGGGTCGCATCATTGAGGATGCATCCGAATCCCGTAGATTTGTTCCGAAAACGGATTGTTTTACCGAAAACGATAAAATGATCTTCCTGATTGACCTTCCGGGAATGGACAGCAGTCAGGTAAGCATCACCCTGAAGGATTCTCTGATTACCGTTAGCGGCGAGCGCGACGTTGCTCTGCCGGAGGGATCAGAAGTGAAAAAGAAGGAGCGTCAGGCGGGCCGTTTTTCGCGGTCGTTTAGCGTATCTGCCGGTGTCAAATCGTCAGATATTAAGGCGGCCTTTAAATCCGGCGTGCTCAGGATTGAAGTGCCGGTTCCCGAACAGGATGATGACAACGAGGAAATTGTGATTGAGACAGACTCTGATACAGAATTTAAGTAAACAACCAATACCAAAAACAGACTAAAGAAATGGGAAAAATTATAGGAATTGACCTCGGAACCACGAACTCATGCGTCGCGGTAATGGAAGGCAATGACCCGGTAGTGATTGCCAACTCAGAGGGTGGAAGAACTACCCCTTCTGTGGTTGCCTTTTCCAAAGACGGCGAGCGCCTCGTGGGAGCTCCGGCAAAAAGACAAGCTATTACCAACCCGACAAAAACTATTGCGTCGATCAAGCGCTTCATGGGCCGTAAGTTTGCTGAGGTTTCCAACGAAACCAAAAGCGTACCTTACAAAGTTACCAAAGCCTCTGACGGCGTAGCGCGGGTTGAGATTGAGGATCGCCAGTACGCGCCTCAGGAAATTTCCGCTATGGTGCTTCAGAAAATGAAGCAAACCGCAGAAGAATATCTCGGCGAAAAAGTAACCGAAGCCGTAATTACGGTGCCTGCTTACTTCAACGATTCCCAGCGTAAAGCTACGCAGGAAGCCGGTAAAATTGCCGGACTTGAAGTAAAGCGTATTATCAACGAGCCAACTGCAGCCGCTCTGGCTTACGGTCTGGATAAAAAAGATAAAAACCAGACTATCGCGGTTTATGACCTCGGTGGTGGTACGTTCGATATCTCCATTCTGGAGCTCGGCGATGGCGTTTTCGAAGTAAAATCAACCAATGGTGACACCCACCTTGGTGGTGATGATTTTGACACCCGCCTGATTGATTTTCTGGTTCAGGAATTCAAAAACAGCGACGGAATCGACCTGAGCAACGATGCCATGGCGATGCAGCGTCTGAAAGATGCCGCTGAGAAAGCAAAAATTGAGCTCTCAAGCTCCACCAAAACCAACGTAAATCTGCCGTTTATCACGGCCGACAGCTCAGGGCCAAAGCACCTGAACATCGATATCTCCCGCTCTAAATTTGAGCAGCTTATTGATGATCTGGTTCAGCGTTCGCTTGAGCCATGCAAGAAAGCCATCTCTGATGCGAAAATTTCTAAATCTGAAATCGATCAGGTGATTCTCGTTGGTGGTTCAACACGTATTCCGAAAATCCAGGAAGCTGTAAAAGGTTTCTTTGAGAAGGATCCAAGCAAAGGCGTGAATCCTGATGAAGTTGTGGCCATCGGTGCTGCGATTCAGGGTGGCGTACTTGCCGGCGATGTGAAGGATGTAATCCTTCTTGACGTAACTCCGCTCTCACTCGGAATCGAAACGCTGGGCGGCGTAATGACCAAGCTTATTGAGTCAAACACGACTATCCCCGCGAGCAAGTCCGAGACATTCTCTACGGCCGCTGATAATCAGCCGAGCGTGGAAATTCACGTACTGCAGGGTGAGCGTACCCGCGCAACCGATAACCGCACGCTGGGACGCTTCCACCTCGACGGAATTCCGCCGGCACCGCGCGGTATGCCTCAGATTGAGGTGAACTTCGACATTGATGCCAACGGCGTTATGAAGGTAAGCGCGAAGGATAAAGCGACCGGAAAAGAGCAGAATATCCGCATCGAATCAAGCTCCGGACTTTCTGAGGAGGAGATTGAAAAGATGAAGAAAGCTGCCGAAGAGCATGCTGATGAGGATAAGAAGATTAAAGAGAGAATCGACAAGTTGAACCAGGCTGATGGTCTCATCTTCTCAACCGAAAAACAGCTTAAGGATAATGAAGACAAGCTTTCTGATGAGAGCAAAGAGAAGATCAACGCTGCTCTTAATGAACTCAAGGAAGCACACAAAAATGAAAATCTGGACGCCATCGACGGACTGATTGAAAACCTGAACCATGCATGGACTTCGGCATCTTCCGAGATGTATGCTCAGCAGGGTGCACAGGCTGATCCCGGAGCACAGGCACAGGGCGAACCCGGCCAGAACACCGGCGGTGAAGAAGCCTCAGGTGATGATGCTGTTGATGCCGACTATGAAGTCGTTGACGAAGACGACGACAAGAAGAAAGGCTGATTTAATCAGTAGCTAAACTTAAAAGCCTCACTGTTTCGACGGTGAGGCTTTTTTTATTCCTGATTCTCGCGTAGCTCTTTCAGTCGCTCAATCTGTTCCCGGCAGTGATCTGCTTTTGCCGGATCGCGACGGGATATTTTCTCATATACCTCAATCGCCTGTTTGTACTTTTCCTGGGATTCGTAAATTTTGGCCAGCGTCTCCGTTGCGATGCCGTCTCCAACCGGAAGTCTGGCCTCCGGCTTTTCATCCTTATTATCTTTTTTCAGCCGGATTTTCTTTGTCTCAGCTTCCGAAAGTCTTTTGATGAGATGATCCAGATCTACGTGAATACCGTTTTCGGGGATGGTATCGTAAGAGCCTGAAACAAACGCCGGAATGTGTGGCCGCCATGCATCCAGACCGTCAGGATGTTCGAGAAAATAGGGGAGGTAGTCGAAAAAAGGTGATCCTGTTGCGTAAACCCGGGCGCGCACGGCGCAGTTAGCGGCCTGTTTTTTATCGCCACGACGATAGTAGAACCAAGAGAGAAGCATATATCCCACCGCATCATAACCGCGTCTTTTAAGATGTCTCTCAAGTTTCAGGATCGCCTTTTCGGCATCGGTATCATAGAGCTCAACATGGCTCTTCAGCGATTCAGGTAATTCAAAAGGGAGTGCTTCCATAGCAGGAAAATCGGTAAATATCCCATCCGATACAAGAAGAAGGGGAATTCAGAATGGAGAAATTCAGAATTCAGAATTGGCCGGTTCGCGGAGGAGGAGGAAGAAGGGAATTCAAAATGCAAAATGTAAAATTCAAAATGACCGGTTCGCGGATGGTTGGGTGGTTTTAAGAAGTGATTAGAGATGAATCAACTATTTTAGTGCTGAGCAAAATACTCAACACTCAAAACTCAACACTAAAGCACAGTGCTCTTCCAATTCACAATTCAGGAAAGCGCTGCGCGGTTCTTCGCTCCGCTACGAATCACCATTCACAATTCAAATCGGCTGGTTCGCGGATGGTTAGGAGGTTTTGGCAACTGAGATAGTCTTATTCAACTAGTGAAGCGGTGAGCAAAAACTCAACATTCAACACTCAAAACTCAAAACCGGAGCGCAGCGACTCTACCAGCTGCTCAGCGCGTCGTTAAACATGTTTGAGGCGATTCGGCTCATGGCTTCGGTTACGGCGTCGCGTTCGCCGTCTATGGGGTCTTCGCGGGGATCGTATTCGAATACGCCGTTGAAGCTTTTATCCCATTCGGGGCGGTCTTCGGTGCGGTATTTGAATGTGGCGCGTACAGAAATTTCCACGCGGTTTAGCGTTGCGCGTTCGTCGCCCGCAACGCTGAAGGGGCGGTTTCTGTAGCCGACGATAGTGCCGTCGAGTATAGCATCGGCGGCGTCTCTGTCACTGATTAGCCTGAGGCGGCTTTGATTAACGAAACGTTCTATTAGCGCTTCGTTAAGTTCATCCGACAAATTTCCGAGGCCACTTGAGGAGTTATCGGGAAAAAAGGGGATGTAAATCGTGCGGACTTCCGGCGGAATGGTAACTCCGGTAAAACTGTAGCTCACACATCCGGCGGTAAACATACCGGCCAGAATTGCCACAGTGGAAAGTTTAAGCAGCGATTTAAATGAGGTCATATTGATCAAGCTTACGATACAGGGTTCGCTCGCTCATGCCGAGCGCATCGGCGGCCTTGCGGCGGTTTCCTTCATAACGTTCAAGCGCTTTTTTTATGAGGAATTTTTCCGCTTCCTCTATTGAAGGAATCTCATCAGGCTTGCTGAAAAATGAGTTCAGATCCTGGAAATCCTCAATATCCTCATGATCCGCGTCCTGACTTTCAGTATTGTCGATTTTGTTTATCCCCAGCGGGATATCAGAATTGACCGCTTCGGCAGGTGACGGAGATTTTGCAGGGATATGAGAGGGTAGTAGCGGCACGCTTCGGTGCGAATCCTCATCCTGATACTGGCCGTAAATAAATGAGCCCATCATTTTTTTCAGGTCGCTGATTTCGCCTCTCAGGTCGATCAGCGCCCGGTAAATCATTTCGCGATCGTGAATCAGGGTTCGGTCGTCGCTTCCTGTCGAATCGCCTGATCCCGCGCCGGCGTGCCTGATCGGAACCGGAAGATTATCCGGCTGACCATATCGCTGGCGTCCCTTCAGGTACTTTTGGAGAATTTCAGGCGTGATAAACTGAGATTTTTCAAGTACAACGAGCTGCTCGGCTACGTTGCGAAGCTCACGTATATTTCCCGGCCATCTGTAAGAAATCAGCAGTTCACGGGCTTCATCGGCAAATCCCTGAAAAACGGAATCGTATTTGGCGGCAAACTCCGTTACAAAGTTTCTGAAAATGGGGATGATATCTTCCTGGCGCTCCCGAAGCGGCGGAATGTGAACCGTTACCGTATCAAGGCGATAGTAAAGATCCTCCCTGAAGTGACCGTCCTGAACATCCTTCCAGAGATCGCGATTGGTTGCCGTGATAATGCGAACATCGGTTTTTCGAACGTCACTTGATCCGACGCGATAGTATTCTCCGTTTTCGAGAATCCGGAGCAGCTTAACCTGAACATTTTTCGGCGTATCGCCGATTTCATCCAGGAAAATGGTTCCGCCGTTGGCCATTTCGAAATAGCCCTGCCGCGCCTCATGAGCTCCCGTAAACGAGCCTTTTTCGTGACCAAAAAGCTCACTTTCAATGATGCCCTCCGGAATTGCACCACAGTTAACGATTATCAGCTTTTTGTCTTTTCGATCGCTCAATCCGTGAATAACGCGCGCCATAACGTCTTTTCCGACGCCGCTCTCACCGCGCAAAAGCACGTTGATTTTAGTCGGGGCTACCTGCGCGACTTTCTCAAGAACCTGTTGTATCGCACGGGAATCACCAACTAACCCGTGTCTTTTCTTTACAGTTTCCGCATCCATTCGTTTCAGGCAGTTACGGTTTGGTTATAAAATTCGGTAATAGACGATTTTTTTACCGGCCTCGCGCGAAGTGTTGCCGAGCTGCTTCCGGTAATTTCCACTTCCACATAGTCGCCGGGTTCGAAATCTTTCCGGTCGAAAATGACCATTTTGTTGGTATCCGTCCGGCCGCAAAGCTGTTCATCAGAGCGCTTGCTGGTTCCCTCAACGAGCACCAGATGACGCTCGCCAATTTCCTTAAGGTTATTTTTTTCCTGAATAGCCATCTGCTGTTCGATAATCTCAGAAAGACGGCGCTTTTTTACTTCCTCGGGAATATCATCCTCATATTTCCGGTGCGCAAGCGTGCGCTCACGCTCGGAGTAAGCAAACATGTAGGCAAGATCATACTCCACATTAGCCATCAGGCTCATCGTATCCTGATGCTGTTCTTCAGTTTCACCGCAAAACCCTGTGATGATATCCGTTGAGAGAGAAACATCCGGGATCAGCGTTCTCATGTTGTCAATCAGGCTGAGATACCCTTCGCGGGTGTATGGGCGGCGCATTCTTTTGAGAACATCGGAATTACCGGACTGCGCGGGGATATGGATGTATTTGCAGATGTTGTTCTGCTCGTGAATGACGCGCAACAGATCATCCGGAAAATCCTTCGGATGTGATGTGGAAAAACGAATGCGCATTTCCGGATCAATGAGGCTGGCGCGGTACATCAGGTCGGCAAAGGATACGCCTTCGGCGCTGTAGGAATTCACGTTCTGGCCGAGCAGCGTAACTTCCTTGTAGCCCCGTTCGCTGAGATCACGAATTTCGCCCAGAATACTTTCGGCATCGCGGCTTCTTTCGCGTCCGCGGGTGAACGGCACCACGCAGAACGAGCACATGTTATCGCAGCCGCGCATAATAGAAACGAATGCGCTCACGCCGTTTCCGGTGGTTCTTACAGGCGTGATATCTGCGTAGGTTTCTTCGAGTGAGAGAAGCACATTTACGGCTTTTCGGCCGTCGGTTACTTCATCAAGAAGGCGGGGGATGTCGCGGTAGGCGTCAGGGCCGACTACGAGATCAACCAGCTTCTCTTTTTCCAGAAACTTTTCGCGGATGCGCTCGGCCATACAGCCGAGAACGCCCACAACCTGATCTTTGCCTTCCTTACGCCGGTTTCTTCGAACGGAACGGAAATACTTCAGCCGGTCCCACACTCTGCGCTCCGCATTATCGCGGATGGAGCAGGTGTTGATGAAAATTACGTCGGCTGTTTCGGGTTCTTCCGCATGCGATAAACCCCGTTCGGCCAAAATCGAATTCACGATTTCGGAGTCGGCGAAGTTCATCTGGCAGCCATAGGTTTCTATAAAAAATGTACGGTTTTCCAACGTTCTGAAGTATTTTTGTTTGAATTCTCGGGTTTGATAAACGTATCTGACTATACGTTTCTGCTGATAAAATCCTGTATTTTCAGCGTGGTTTTTATATCGTTTTCAATAAGCTCCGCATCCGGTATAACGGACGCTTTCTGAAGCTGATCTGCATCC
>PXAI01000385.1 GCA_003567135.1 Balneolia bacterium
GTTCCGGTTGGCGGGAGCAGGATGCGTTCCCAGGTATCGCCAAAATCGGTGCTTCGGCGGATTCCGGATGCCCATCCCGCGTAAAAAACGGTTTCGCCTTCAAAAACCACGTTGAAAGGAGGCGACTGCTGCGGCACTATGACAGGAACAGCTTCAATTTCCTGGCCGCCGTAGGAAATAGTTGTTGCACCGGGATCATCCAGCGGAGTGGGGATAAAATCCCAGTCAACGCCGCGATCGGTTGACCGGTAAAAACCGAGGCCGGTTTGAACAGTACCGCCTCCGGGAGCGCTGGCATTGTAGCCGAGCCCGACAAAAACGGTGTCCTGAGCAAGATCAATCGAGAACAGGCGTCCGCGGCCTGCGGTAACGGAATCGGCGTTATCGGGGATAAGCCAGTCGATGCTGTTGCCGATGTTGTAATTCATGGACGGGCCGATCCAGAGCGTATCGCCAAAAGCGCCCATATTCGAGACGCTGTTCTGCCGGATGGAATTGAAATTATCCGGAGGAAGCGGGCCGGTGATCTGGGCCGAAACGGGCTCAGTAATCAGAAAAAGAGGGAGGAGCAGGAGAAACGTATATTTCATTTATTCAACTATGGAGAACGTAGAAAAAAGAGTATCGCTGGAAACGCCCATGCGGTCGATGGCGTAGGTGAACACGTTGTAAACCTCAGGAGAGTTTTGGTTATTCACAAAAAAGCGGCGCGTGTAAATGTTGTCGCCGGCTTCAAGATCGCCCGATCCGCCAGTTGAGGTATCGCCGTCATCCAGCATGGTAAACGGCCCGCCGCCAAGCTGAATTCCGTTTGAATCGAAAAGCTCGAGATAAACCGCTTCGATGTTTTCATTGCCAGCCGGATGCACCGCCATCGTTTCAAAACGTGCTGCACGGTTTCCACCGCTTGGAATCTGTACCGTTTCAGGATGATCGAAAGAGAGCACTTCAGGAGGATCAGTCAAAAATCCCAGAATATTGATTTTTCCCTGAATCGTATTGGTAACCTGATTATCCAAGGTGCGGCCGTACACCTCAACGCGGTAATTGATGAACTGCGTGGTACTGGTATTAAGGCTGAAGGATGCGCCGAGCTTGTTATCCGATTGCGGCTGAAACTGGCCATCGCGAAGCAGCGTGTTTGATGCTCCCGCAATAACGCGGTAATTCACCTCAGAAAGCTCATCGGGGCTCAGCACGCCGACCTGAAGCTGAACGGCAACGGTCGTGTCCTTGATTCCCATCTCCGGCTCGAACTGAATGTCCTCAGGCGAAATCTCCAGGGAGCTGATCAGGTTCCTGCTGGTTTCATAGGGTGATGTTCCCGGCGGATCATCGCAGGCCTGAAACAGTAAAAAAGCGACCGCCAGAAAAAGCAGGGAAAATCTGATTTTCGAAATCATGTGCTGGATTTAGGTAGAGTTTCTGTAAATGTACGCAACTGGAAAAGTTAATGCTTGGATATCCCGTAAAAAGATTGCGCATCCGTTACAGATACGCAATGCATTATCGGGCACATCGAAAACGCATGTCCTGTGGTAGCGACGCAATGCATTGCGTCGCTACCACAGGGCATGCCGGAGAGTTTCGGGTAGCATCTAATTTAAGAGTATCGCGAATAAATCGAATTAACCTTCCTAACGTAAGAAAGTTCCGTTAATTTTGGAGTTGCGCGGTGACGCAGGCCGTATTTACGATATCCTCCCAGCTGCATCCGCGGGAAAGATCGTTCATAGGCTTTGCAAGGCCTTGTATAATCGGGCCGATTGCCGTTGCGCCACCGAGACGCTCGCTGATTTTGTAGCCGATATTACCGGCGTCGATATTCGGGAAAACGTACACGTTGGCTTTGCCGGCTACGCCTGAGCCGGGCGCTTTGCGTTCGCCGATATCGGGCATAAACGCCGCGTCAAACTGAAGTTCGCCGTCCACCTTGAGATCAGGACGTTTTTCCTGAACCAGCTTCAGCGCTTCGGTTACGATGTCCACGCGTTCGTGACGGGCGCTGCCTTTTGTGGAAAATGAGAGCATCGCCACGCGGGGATCTTCTTTTATGAGCGACTTATGCGTTTCAGCCGAATCAATGGCGATACTTGCAAGCTGAGTAGAATCCGGATAGGGCACTACAGCGCAGTCGCCGTAGGTGAGCGTTTTGCCGTCGCGGGTGTGCATCAGGAAAATGCTGGAGACGATATCGGAACCTTTTTTCAGGCCGATTCCCTGTATGGCGGCGCGAAGTACATCTCCGGTAGTGTTTACCGCACCTGCGACACAGCCGTCAGCATTACCCGTGGCGACGAGCATCGCGGCAAAATAAAGTGGCGTGGTGCTGATGATTTTCTCCGCCTGCTCCAGCGTTAATCCTTTGTGCGCGCGCCGGGCCTGGAATTCGGCCACAAGCGTTTCGCTGTCTCCGAAGCTGTCAAAGCTGATGATCTGAACATCATCCGGCAGACTGATGCTCTGCTTTTCGGCATTTTTACGAACGGCTTTTTCGTCGCCGATCAGAATAACTTTACAGAGGGATTCTTTTGAGAGGAAAGCTGCGGCTTTAAGCGTTCTCACGTCCTCTGATTCGGGCAGGACGATCGTTTTGCTGAGTACTTTTGCGTTGTTTCTGAGTGTGTTAATCAATTCCATAAAACGAATATTCTGTTAAATCCAGGGTGACTGTTTAGATGCGGATGCGATTTTGGCGGCATCAATGGCGATTACGAGTTCCTCGTTGGTCGGAACCACGAGTACTTCAACCCTGGAGTTGTCCGTGCTGATTCTGTTGATCTCGCCGCGTTTAATATTGTTGTTGCGTTCTTCATCCAGCTTGATGCCGAGATAATCCAGCTCTCTCACGCATTTTTTGCGGATATAAGCCGAGTTCTCGCCGATTCCGGCGGTGAAGATAATGGAGTCGCATCCGTTCATGGTGGCCACGTAAGAGCCGATATACTGCTTCACGCGATGACAAAAGACGTCGATCGCGCGCTGACAACGACGGTCGCCATTCTCAGCCTCAACAATCAGGTCGCGCATGTCTGACCCGTATCCGCTCAATCCCAGCAATCCGCTGTGACGATTCAGCAGGGCGTGCAGGCTGTTCAGCGGGAGTTCTTCCTTTTCGACTAGATAGAACAAAATAGAAGGATCGATATCGCCGCAGCGCGTGCCCATGACGAGTCCGGACAGGGGAGTGAAGCCCATGGAGCAGTCCACTGACTTACCGCCATCGATGGCTGCAATAGAAGCGCCGTTTCCAAGATGACAGCTTATGACCTTTGTTTCCTTAACCGGCTTTTCGGTCATTTGATAATACTGGCGACTCACATAATAGTGAGAGGTTCCGTGAAACCCGTATTTCCGGATTTTATACCTGCGGTAAAGCCGGTGCGGTAATCCGTACAGATACGCCTTTGCGGGCAGTGAATGATGAAACGCTGTGTCGAAAACAGCCACGTGCGGGATATTCGGCAACGCTTCGCGCGCGGCCTGGATACCCTTAAGGTTCGGCGGATTGTGAAGCGGGGCCAGGTCGAATGCCTGCTCGATCGCTTCCAGAACGCTTTCGTCAACCAGGGCGGAGTCTTTGAAGTCCTCGCCTCCGTGCACAACGCGGTGCCCGACCGCCTTGATGTCGTCAGGAGAATTGATAATTCCATTATCAGCATTGAGCAGGTAGCTCAGAATTTCATTCAGCGCATCTACGTGGTTGTTAATGGTGCGCGAATCCTTCGTTTTCTTTCCGTTCGTTGGTTCGTGTTTTACAATGGCCGTTACCGCGCCAATTCGCTCAATAATTCCTTTGCATACGTCGGATTTGTCCTCAGTTTCAATAAGATTATACTTTACGGATGAGCTTCCGCAGTTGATAACTAATACTAACATTTTCAGTAAAATTAAATATTTAAATATTCCAACCTTGTTCTGAACAGGTATGGTGCACGTTCATAGCTTAATTAATTTTGTGCGCTGAAAGATAAGGAATTCTGAGACGAAAATTAAGGATGAATCATTAGGGTTTTGTGTGTGTAAGTAATTGTAATTAATCATCCTATATAGAAGTACTATTCGTGGTGACAGCAGATTTGCAACGTACACCTACTTTCATGTCATAGAAAGAAATTTGATACCAGGTAAAAAGGTGATAAGAATCAGATAGTATAAATCCATCGCCTTGCTTTTTATTATGATATGATGTGTTGCCACTTTAATTTTTAGTGCCAATTTCTTCAAAATTCATTCAGTCCTCAATTTTCATTACATTTAATAAGTAACTGGAATCAAGCCCGTTAATAGTAATGAGTTTATCTCAAGGATCAATCAGCTAAAAACAACGAGGTGTTGCCGTGAATACAACAGACATAAATACAAAACTTATCGACAGTTACATCTCTTTGTTGAAAAACATGAGTGCGCAAAACAAGCTTGACTTGATTTCAAGACTCACCAGTACCGTAAAGAAAGACTTAGAACAAGAGAATAGTGCTTTTTATAAAGCTTTTGGTGATTGGGATGAAAATGAGAGTGCAGAAGACTTGATTGAGACCATAAGGGAATCCAGAACATGTAATAGAACCATATCCTATTCCCATGATTACTGATTTCAAAAAAATTGAACATTCCGCTTTAGAACTGGATGAAAAGCATCGTGCAGAGCTGGCCAAGCGACTTATAAAAAGCCTTGACAAGCACGTTGATAAGGATATTGAACAAACCTGGATTGATGAAGTTCGTCGAAGAAAGGAAGAAGTAAAATCAGGCAAGGTTAAGCCCGTTCCGGGAGATCAGGTTCACAAAGAAGCCAGAAATATTCTGAATAAGTGAGATTGCAAAATCATCCACATCCTGTAGGGACAGGGCATGCCCTGTCCCTACAGGATTGTTTTATATTAACCTGTGCGTAATTTTTGCATCCTCAAATTTGGAAAAAGTCCATCGCAAAATAAGGCCATCCCTGTCTGCAATCATTTCAATCAGCATACCGTGAAATCCCCACATCCATCAACCATACCAGCAACCCGACAGATAGGAAAAATATCAGGCTGATGACCGGATCCCAGATTAGAAAACCGGCAAGGGTTCCGATTATGGCGCCGAGGTACTGGATAAACTGCAGGTGCTCGGCTGTGGCGCCTTTAATCAGGGATTCGAGTTTGGCCTCATCGTACTGATCCAGGTTTTCATGCACAATTTTCTGAACGTGAATCCGGCGGAGGGATTTTTCGGCTACGCGAAGGATGATTTTCTCAATTTCTTCCTGCTCGTTCTGAAGCTTTTCGGGCAGTTTATCCAGCACAAATCCGATCTCGTTATAGGCTTCTGAAAAGGCTTCGGGTACGTTATTGAGCTCATCTTCAAGAATATACTTTAATTCTTTGCCTTTCAGCAGAATAAACATGCGAAGCGCTATTTTATCGAGACGCGAATCATCGGTCTTTCTGAGGATCAGCTCTTCCGTTTTTCCGATGATCTTTGCGCGAATTTCGGAGTCATCGAGCGACTTTTTTACGAAGCCGGTGAGCAGGTTTTTGAAGTCATTCCGAAACGTTTCGTCGGATGTGATATCTCTCAGGTAGCTGATGATCATTTCGCTGATCTGCTGTAACTGGCCCGTTTTGATGAGATGCTCACGTATCCGCTCCGGGTTGATCAGATTCTTTTCCACCGCGACCGCCATTCGCTCGGCGATCATCGCTTTTCGTGCGGGAATGAGTCCGTGACCCAGCAACGGACGCTTTTTCCGCGGATAAAATAACATTCTTATCGCCAGCCAGTTTGTACCGAATCCGATTAGTCCGCTGACGCTCAGTATTCTCAGAAGTCCCGAAAACTCGACCGTGTAGTCGAATGGAAAAGTGATCTGCTGTGCGGGAAAATCCCACCAAATTGAAACGATGACGCCCGCGATCAGCAAAAAGGGAAGAAGCTTCAGCAAAACCACCGCAGCAGTTGGCGGACCGGCTGTCTCTTTTGGCAGATCCGGCTCCTGCAAAAATTCAGTTTTCGGTTCGTTATCAAACTTTGAGAAAACGGCGGAAATCGACCCGATTAGGGTTTTATCCTCAGTGTCTGATTTCTTTTCTTCGGGCTTCATGGCGATAATTCCGGCAGGTTCAGCAGTTCGGTAAAAAAGTTCACACCTGTTACGTCATCTGCCGCTGATTTGTTCTTCAGGGTTGATATCACATCATCCCCCAAACTTCTGTTCTTCAGCTTTGGAAGACGCTTCGTTTGATAAACGCGATTTTCACGGATTTCAATCATGTTTTGCTGAATCATCTGATCTAACATTCGTCCCGCTGATCCCGAACTCATCCAGCCGGAATCTGTCCAGAATTGCATCAGATCGCCTGAGGTGACGCTTGGGCTGACAGAAAGATGATTTTCAGAGACGGCATTTTCCGTCAAAAAATTTGTTTCCATTTTTTCAGTACCCCAAATTTGTAATGGTTTTACCCTTGGCGATGAAAGTGATTCACGACTGTTTTGCCAGATTAGCTTGTAAAGTATCCATTCGTCGCGTTTCACGTGCGGCCTGACGATATCAGGCGTGATCTGCGGCCTGAGTACGTGTATCGCCTCATGCGGAGAAGAATCTTCATTTGGGATTAGATTATCCGGTAGTGGAGTGAAAGCCTGATCTAACGTTCTGAATTTATGTATCAGGTTTTGGGAGGTCTCAGAAAAAAAATCCCGGCTTGAGGTTCTGAGATAGGAAATGAGTCCGGCGGGGAGATCATCCGAAGCGGACTGAAACAGACTCTGCAGAAGCTGTTGCGCATTTTTATAATCAGAAACGGAGGTGTTTCGAAGGATCTCATCCAGCAGCGAAGCGGTGGAAAATGGTTTTGTCAGCTCAGCGTGATTCTTGGTTTGATCACTTTTCTGAAGGGGCATCACATCATCACAGAAAATGCGAACCGGGGTTTCGGCTGTTACTCTCACTCCGGAAACCGGATCATGAAACGTTTTTCGGGGAAGATCAGCGTTCAGGAAAAGTGAGGTCAGCAGGGTTGGAATTCGGATATCTGCCGGAAGATCAGGGAAACGTATTTTTAAAGCGGAATCCAGATAATTCCGGCTGAGAAGGTAGTTTCGCAAGCGACTGAAATCATCATCCTGAAATGGTTTCGCATTTTCGATGCTCCGCTGCACAGATAAATCATCGGGAGAGGTGAGATGCGTTCTGCGGATATCGGGGTGCGACTTCAGAAACCGGAACAGCGACCACGCAATAAATTCGCCGCTGGGGTCGCTGTCGGTAGCGATAATTACACGTTTTGCCCATTTTGCAAGCTCACGGATTTCTTTACGGCGTTCGAGCAAATCAGGATTTGCCCGGCCTTTTACGTTTTTTCCGGAAGCATCAATTTCGGGCGTCCAGAGGTAGCCGGAAGTAGCCACGACGGAAAGGTAGGGGATGTTGTGTGCGCTGATAATGCGCGCAATGACGGGCGATTCCGTGATGAGCAGATTGTGGGAATGGCCGGAAACAGGGTTGCCGGCGGGCATCAGTTGACGCGCTCGTTGCCGCTCAGGTAGATGCCTCCGGGTTTCTTCGCCGAGTCTTTCCCGAATACGTGACGCGCCACAAGCTCCTTCATTTTCTCCAGCGTGATTTTATCGAAATTGTTCATCATGCTGTTTTCGATGATCGATTCCATGGCGTCGGAGTCGATGATGCCGATATTGAAGAGCTCAATCAGATATCCGTAGGCTTCGCGCGTGATGAGCATCCGCTCGGCGTGATGAAGAATTCGCTGGCCTTTGGTGAGCGATTTCTGTCCCGGTTTATCTAGCTCGCCGGCCTGATGTTTTTGCAAAACCCAGGAGTAGGCAGCGGAAACCTCGGATTTATCGTACTCAGAAAACTGATCGGGTTTGATCTCATGAATAGAATTTCCGGTCCGGATATGGCGAACCATTGTGATAATCAGATCAATTACGCGGCTTCTCATTAAGATTTAATCAGATTTAAATATTTGTCTTCGAGTTTGGTCATCGCGGCTTTTTCGGGCGCGGTTTGGTCATCATATCCCATTAAATGAAGCAGGCCGTGAATGATTATCCGCCTGAATTCCTCTTCAGGTTCGGTGAGAAACTCTTCCGCCTGACCCGCAATACGCTGAGCACAGCAGGTGAGGGTGCCGTCGAGCGGCCGGCCATCTTCGTGATAATGAAACGTGATTATATCGGTAACGTAATCCTTGTTCAGGTATTCTTTGTTAAGTTCGATGATCGCTTCTTCATCCACATAAACGACCTCAAGCGATTCCAGTTCCCGTTTTTCGCTCTCGGTTACCATTTTGACGATGTGACCCAGGTCTCTCTCATTCAGCGGGATACTGAACCCGGATTCGTTAATAAGCGTGATTTCTGGTTTGGTGTTCAAGATTCGTCGTCGAAAGTGAATCCTTCAAAGTCGATGGCTTCTGTGAGCGAAAGAGCAACGCTGCACATCATGATTTCCGGCGGAAGTTTGGTGAAATCGCCGTTGAGCAGTTCGTCGTTTACGTTTGCATAAAGGCTGCATGAGCCGTCTTTACCGACGATCAAACCGGTTGTTTGTCCGCCGATTTTTCCGAA
>PXAI01000378.1 GCA_003567135.1 Balneolia bacterium
ATGAACGTGTAGATGAAAAGTGCGATCGATAAGATAAGTACTGTCAGAGGTAACATAAGAACGGGGATTTTGTGAGTGTTATGTTATGAAATAACAGAGATGTAGTGAGAAAAGTTTCGGGCATTTAAATTGAATATTTATTACGGTCTGTCGATTATTGGGGATATTCGAAATGGAAACAGACCAGACAGGTTTCCGAAAACCTGTCTGGTCGTGCCGCTAAAGTTTCAAACCCCGGAGATTTCTTCGAAATCACTTAATTATTTCAAAAACGAAAAACCTCCTGGGTTTTTACTGCCAACGATTTTTCCAGACCCTTCGGTACCAGATTAACCCATAATACCATCTCAGCTCGGGTCATTTTGGGATAGATGTCTTTCGCTGTAGCTACAGACGCGTTGCTCCATCCGGAGCAAGTTCTGCGACCGGTTATTATGGTTTCATAAAATTGGCAACTCTATTGGGTAGGCTAAAGTCAAACTCCCAATTGATGTGTTTCCAATGGATTTAATCTTCGAATCCCAAAAATCTCAGATCACTAATCACAAATCGCTGATCTTCAATCCCCCGCCGCTAAGCAAATCGAGATCTTTGCCGATGGTGTTTTTATTGGAGAGCACTTCTACGATTACAGAGGCCACATCTTCGCGGGGGATGGAGCCACGTTCGGGGAGGTTTTTGCTGAGGCTGACTTTTCCGGTTCCGGGTTCGTCGGTGAGGCGGCCGGGGCGCAGAATGGTGTAGTCAAGGCCGCTTCGCATGAGTTCTTTATCGGCGTAGTGTTTGGCCGCGTAGTAGTGTTTGATGCTCGTGTTCCAGTTTTCGCGGTTGTGGGCCTGCAGCGCGCTTACCATTACGTAACGCTGCACGCCGGCTGTTTTTGCGGCTTCCATGGATTTCACGGCGCCGTCCAGATCAATGAGAAGCGTTTTGTCGGCGCCGGTTTTTCCTCCTGATCCGGCTGTGAATACAATGGCGTCGAATCCGGTGCACAGGCCGCTGAGGTTTTTTACGCTGTCCTCAAGATCACCAGTAACGGTTTCGATACCATCCCCGGAAAACTTTTCTTTCTGCTCTTCTTTTCTGATCATGGCAACGGGGATAAATGCTTCATGATCGCGCAGTTTTTTGCAAAGATGGGTTCCGATTTTTCCGTTGGCTCCGATTACGAGAATTTTCATGCATGGTTGTATTTAGTTATTGTTTGCTAAATACAATGCTTTGTGCCACAGAAACATTCCAGAAAGCCACGTCTAATAGGCCGGATTCAGATTTGAATACTCTCCCGACTATTTTACACTCGATAAAAAGTCGGTAATTGTACATATCCTCAATTTACCAACTCTGTCAAGAACCAGTAAATCTTTATCACCTGTTAGCAGATAATCGGCTTTTCCATCAATTCCAAGCGAAAGAATGAAGTTATCCTTAGGGTCCCTGCAAAGATCGATCGGAGTCTTTACTACTACCATTTCACTATAATCTTCAATTACTTCAAGTAAATCGGTCAAATCTGCCATATTAAAGTATTTTCGCAATTTAGGCCGGCGGGCAACTTCCACGAATTCACGCAGGAGCTCTTCACTGAAAAGTAATTGACAACGTTCTTCGAAAAGAAGTTTATCAAACTTATCGTAATCACCTGTAATCAAAAAACTAACCCACAAGTTAGTGTCCAGTATGATTCGCATTACTTATCAGAATATCGGCGGGAGCGTACTTTTTCAACCTCAGAGGTTATCGTATCCAGGTCAGGAGCTTGTTCGGATTTGCTACGAAGATTTTTCAGGACACTGCGTAATGTGCTGGGTTTGCTCTCCCGGATGGCTATCAGGTTCTGATCGGCAAGATTGCGAAGTAACTTTCTCGCTTTGGGGTTCAGTATGTCTATTTTTAGTGTCTCCATAAACAAATTTACTAAAAACGGAGATACCACGGAAATGAATCTCTTTCAACGAGGAGTGTGTGGATAAGATTTTTTCTAATCAATCGTATATTTTCTGCGAATCCGCTCTGAAAATGATTTTACTTCAGAACGTGCAAGGTATGGCCTTGTAGGTAAAGAGCATGCTCTTTACCTACAAATTGAATTTTTAGTGACATGCGCAATGAAATCTCTTGAAATTTAAAGTTGGTTATTTGGCGTAATCAGGGTTGACAGTCAGGAACTCATCAATCGTATCTGCTCCATATAAAAAAGCATCCAGAACCCGCCTAACCCCAATCACTTCCGCGTCTTATAATACTCAATCACCTTGTTCATGTCTTTCGGCAGCGGGCTTTTAAACGTCATCGACTGGCCGTTGTCCGGATGCACAATGGTGAGCTCGGCGGCGTGAAGCGCCTGGCGGTCAATGGCCGGTTCGTTGATCTCTTTTGGGGAATAGTGCCGGTCGCCGACCATGGGATGGCCGATGGTTTCAAACTGCACGCGAATCTGGTTTTTCAGGCCGGTTTCCAGGCGAATGGCCACAAGGCTGATATCTCCGTAAGTTTTCACCACGCGATAGTGCAGCACGGCTTTTGTTCCGCCTTTATCGGGTCCGGGTACGACCACATTCCGGAACCCTTTTTTGATCCGCTTCATGTAGTGAACGAGCGTGCCCTCGGTTTTTTTTGGCGTACCGCGTATCAGCGCGAGATAAACACGTTCGGGCTCGTGATTGCGAAACTGTTTAACAAGGTGCCTCCAGGCCGGCCGGTTTCCCGCAAAAATCACGATGCCGGTGGTGTAGCGGTCAATTCTGTGCGCCGGACGGATGTCATCCGAACCCAGGTCAAACTGCAGCATTTCCTGAAGATTTACCGTCTGCATGCCGCGGATCGGAACCGACAGGAGTCCGGCGGGTTTATCGGTTACGATGATATCCCGGTCGGAGTAAATGACATCGTAATCGGTTTTGCTGCGCTTCTTTTTAGCCATCCTGATTGATCGCATCCAGTTCCATCAGCAGCGCTTTGCATCCCTTATCATTCGGAAAGCGCGCCAATGCGTTAATAAGAATCACTTTCGCTTCGTCGGTGTTGCCCATGTGAGAAACCAGCGAGGCAAAATTGTAAAGCACATCGGGCGTTTCGCCGCCGTGTTTGATGCTTTTCTCAATCACCTCACGCGCTTCTTCCAGCTTTCTGCGCTCCACCAGGCAATCAAAAAGCTCGTTTAAAATCCCGACGTGATCCGGCCAGTGTTTCAGCGCTTCTTTGTAGGCATATTCGGCTTTATCCCACTTTTTAAGCAGGCTGCAAACCGAACCGAGCGCGAAATGGGCAAAGGTCTCATCATCCCCCGTAAAATCTTCCTGTATTCCGGCCAGCTCATCGCCGATTACATGCAGCCGGTTCCGGATCTCCAGCTCTTTTTTGAAATCACTTTCGAACTCAAGTTCGTCCAGCGAATCCGACAGATCCACAATTTCTTCGGACAGTTCGAGTAGCCGTTTTTTTACAGGTCGGGTGGTTTCCATAAATGAGTCAGCCGGTTGCGGCGGAATGATCAGATATTCGTGCTGACTTCGTGAACAGACTGCAGAATTGCGCGTGCGTTTTCGTCTTTTTCCTGCATTACGCGGTGTTGCAGGTTGGTAATCAGGTTGGCTCTGCAGTTTTCGAACGCTTCCTCTTTGGCCGCAGCCGGGGTTGAGGTGCGCAGCAGGTGGATGATCTCATCCGCGCGGATGATGCTGAACAGGCCGTCTTTGTTGAAGGCGTGTTTTCTGAGCTCTTCGTACTCTTCAAAAATCCGCGGAAAATCTTCGATATTGCTTGTTTTAGTTACAATTTCCACATCCTGAGGGCCTTCGGCGCTGAGTGGAATCCGGCAGACGTAAAAGTATTTTTCCTGGTAAATCATAAGTCAGTTTGGTTTGAAATTTATGGCGTAAATATACGAATTAATTCGCTATCAGCCGGAGTGCTTCAGCAAGAGTTTTGGGGTGATCATCCAGCGGAGCGCTGCGGCGTATTTGCCCGCTTTGTCCCAATCCGCAAACGGAAGATCGATCCGGATAAGGCAGCATGTGGGAACCTGAACAATATAGTTTGCGGCTGATCCGGTAAGCAGAGCCGACACGGCCTGCTCGGTTGAGGGATTGTGCCCTATCAGCATTGCCTTGTCGATGTCGTCGTCAATTTTTCGGATGACGTCCAGATACATCGCGCCGCCGCTTTCGTAGAGATCGTGCTCAACAATGAAATCAGCCGGTTTGTACTTCCGGAAAGGTTCGGCCGTATCCTGGGTACGCTGCGCCGGAGAGCAAAATATGGTGATCTCCGGCACATCCTCCACATCCGCAAAAAATTTAGCCATCAGCGGAGCATCCCGTTTGCCCCGTTTGTTGAGTGGCCTTTCGATGTCGGGCAGGCCCTGATCCCAGTCAGATTTTGCGTGGCGAAGCAGATATAACGTTTTCATCGGGTTGAGTTTAGTGGCCTGAAAATATAGCGTGGCGCGTACAGGAGCAGTGCGAGGCCGCGTATGAGCATGTAGCTCGTCATGGCCAGCCAGAGCGCATGGTTGCCAAGGGGCTCCAGCGTAAGATAATACACAGGAAGGAAAATGATAAATGTGGATATGAGCATGCTGTCGCGCATCGGGCCGGTTTCGGTGGCGCCGATGTAAATGCCATCCCAGATAAAGCAAAAACTGTTGATCAGCGGCGCGGCGATCGTCCAGCCGAAGTAGAGCATCGCCAGCTGTATGATTTCATCGTGATTGGTAAACAGCGAAATCAATGAATCGTTGAGTCCGGCATAGACCAGACAAATGGCCACGCCCAGTCCCATCCCCCAGGCCAGCAGATAGCGGACGGCTTTGTTGCGTTTTTTCTCGTTATTTTCGCCGATATAGCGTCCCGTAAGGCTCTCCGCCGCATACGCAAATCCGTCGACGCCGTAGGAGAGAATGTGCCAGAGCTGAATCAGAATGGTGTTTACGGCAAGGATATCATCCCCGAACATGGCTGACTGAACCGTGAAAAATGAGAACGTGAAAATCAGGCTCATTGTACGGATGAAGATGTCGCGGCTGACCGAGAAAAAGCGTTTCAGCTCGGCCGGATCAATCAGCTCCTGATATTTGGTGCGGATGTATTTTTTGCCGTAATACTTCAGCAAGAGCCCGACCGCGAGCGCCAGTCCGCAGTACTGCGCGATGACCGTCCCCAGCGCCACGCCGTCCACGGTCATACCCAGCCCGTAAATGAAAAATACGTTCAGCGCGATATTCAGCAGGTTTACGAAAATGGTGATGATCATCGGAAAGCGGGCGTTCTGCATCCCCAGAAACCAGCCCTGAATGGCGTAAAGCCCGAGAACGGCGGGCGCATCCCAGATTCTGATGGAGAAATACAGCCCGGCATACTGCTCCACATCCGCGGATGTGTTGACGATGCCAAATGCCAGCGCCAGAAGCGGTTTTTGAAACAGAATCAGCAGCAGGCTTCCGATTCCCGCCACGAGCATCGCCCTGGATAAAATGGCCGCCGATTCCTGATCTGATTTTCGCCCGAACGCGTGCGCCGTGAGGCCGGTTGTGCCCATCCTGAGAAAGCTGAATCCCCAGTATAGAAAGTTGAAGATCATGCCCCCGATGGCGATGGCGCCCAGGTAATAGATTCCGTCGAGGCGCCCGACAAGCGCGGTATCTACCGAACTCAGCAGCGGAATCGACAGATTGCTGATGATGTTGGGAATCGCAAGACGAAGGATGCGCCGGTTCAACTCAGGATATTTTAGATGCGGGTTTCGTACTCATCCAGAAACCGGCTGAGCAGGTCGAGGATTCGGCGGAGGTCATCCACGAACACTTCCTCATTTTGGGTGTGATACGGTTCGATGGAAGGCTCCACGGCAATGGACGGAATCGCCTTTTGAGAGCCTGCGTTGAGCGTTTTTCCGTAGGTGAGGTAGTCGTTTGTATTGTTGGCAAGCAGCAGCCCAGCGTCGAGCTCAATCAGCTGATCGACCACGTGTTTGGTAAGGCTGATTTCCTCAGCCGACGGCTCTGTTTTGGTAAACTCCCAGTGCTTGCTGTACACCGCCACGCCGGGCTCGCCTTTGAACAATGGTGTGGTATCAAGGGTGATGACCAGCTCCGGCAGCTGATTTTTATCCAGCAGATGCAGCGAAATTCGCTTAGCGCCGATTCCGTGATTCAGGTTTTTCCCGCCGTTGCGCATCAGTTCGGGATGATGGCGAAGCCCGTAGCTTTCCTCCATTTCCGAAAGCAGAATTTGGATATCCGGCCAGTTTCGGTTTTTGGCCTCCGCGCCAAGCGCCATCGCCAGCCCGATTCCCGCCGTGTTGTCGAGCTGACCCCGGAGCTTGGTATCCGTTTCGGAATAGGGAAGCTCAGCGGGATAATCGGCACCGAAGTGGTTGATTTTATCGAGATGCGCCGTAAGAGCCACGCGCCCGGATGCTTTTCCGGGGATGGTAACGATGAGGTTCCGGTTGGCGATTATTTCCGGATCGGGCAGCCCGAGCTGGCGGCATAGATCAAAAATCAGGGGATGGATACGTTCCTCGAACGAGCTGAACGACGGGATTTTTGCCGTTTTTCGGATTATATTGAGGCAGTTTTGAATCATACATTAAAACCGGATCACCGGAAAAGTTACGTTTTGGAAAAAAGTTACTGGAACTCGCGCTGGCATAAAGGTAAAATTGGCTTTCATAGTTCGCAAGCGGATGACGCACTTATATCGTGGTGGCCCAAAATCAGCGAAGGAATAGACGCAAATGTGCTGGTTCCGCTGTGTGGAAAAAGTCCCGATCTGCACTTTCTGGCCGGTCTGGGACACGGAGTAATCGGCGTGGAATTTATACGACAGGCCTGCGCAGAATTTTTTGAAGAGGCGGATATCGAGCCGGAAATCAGGCAGAAAGGCCGTATCGAGATCTTCGAATCTGATCCCTACAAAATTCTGTGCGGCGACTGGTTTCATATCTCTAAAAAACACACCGGAAACGCCAAACTGCTCTACGATCGCGCCGCGCTCGTTGCCCTTCCGCCGGAAGACCGAAAAACCTACATGCAGCACTCTCTCAGCGTGATGCCCGAAACATGCTCCATGCTGATTGTAACGTTTGAGTATGACCAAAACGTGATGAGCGGTCCCCCTTTTAGCGTTCCGCCCGCCGAGGTGATGGAAGGCTACGGCTCAGCCGCCGAAGTCGAACTTCTCGAGACCAAAGACCTGATTCACGATTACGAAAAATTCCGGAATAAAGGACTGGACCGGTTTTTGAAGCACGTTTTTTGGGTAAGGAGATAGGGGGAGAGGGAATCTTTTCAGTTGCACCGAGATTACAATCGTATCGACAGCGGTGGATTTCAATCCACCCTTAAAAAAACAGTGCCGAAAACGACTCTTCAGTGGCCGGTTAAAACCGGCACTTTGGATACGCTGGTTGGCGTGATGAATACGCTTTTTGAGCTTCACCCCGGCGCAATTTTGTTTCAGTTTTGATAAACCAGATGCAGATCTGACTACCAGGTTGCAATCGTATCGACAACGGTGGATTTCAATCCACCTTTAAAAAACGGCTCCGAAAACGACTCTTCAGTGGCCGGTTGAAACCGGCCTTGTCGATACGCTGGTTGGCGTGATGAATACGCTTTTTGAGCTTCACCCCGGCGCAATTTTGTTTCAGTTTCGATGAACCAGATGCAGATCTGACTACCAGACTACAATCGTATCGACAACAGTGGATTTCAATCCACCTTTTGAGAAGACAGCTATTAGATTAGCCGGTTGAAACCGGCCTCGTTGGTAAGCTTAATGATAACCTCCCTGAGCTTTCACCCCAGCGCAAAAAGCGCCACGACCGCCACAAAAAACAGGCAGAGTAAAATCACGGTTCGTTTGATATAAACGTGGAGCATAATTACACAATATTAAAGCGTTCGGAGTGAATCTGATGAACCGGTGTGCCCCATTTGGCCAGCGTTTCTTCGGCGATATCCATCATTTGCGGCGGGCCGCAGATAAAATATTCGCAGTTGGTTACATCTTCGGGGATGTACTTTCGAAGAAGATCTTCGTCGATAAATCCGCGCGGGCCATCCCACTCTTCGGGTGCATCCTCAAACACGTGGACGACGTTCAGCTCCACATCTTTGGAAAGTTCTTCAAGCTCTTTTTTGAACGGGGTAAGTTCCGGGGATGGCGTGCCGTAAATGAGCGTAATCATAACCGGGGATGATCTGTGCCGGAGCGACCTCAGCATACTCATGGCGGGTGTTACGCCAATGCCCCCGACGATAAAATAGTTGTGAATCGCGGTGCTCTCCGACAGCGTAAAGTTTCCGTACGGCCCTTCCACAAACGCGTTGGTGCCGGTGCTGATTTCCGGAACTTTGGAGGTGAAATCACCCAGCATTTTTATTGTAAAGCGAAGCCGTTTTTCCTCCGGCGCGGACGACATTGTAAACGGATGCTGCTGCATGCTGAAGGGCGTCTCGCCGAGCGTAATCCAGGCAAACTGGCCCGCTTTGAAATCGAGCCCGGCGTGTCCGTCAGGTTCGAGGATGATACTCCAGATACTGTCGGATTCCTCTTCAACG
>PXAI01000220.1 GCA_003567135.1 Balneolia bacterium
AAGACTAACTTATTAAATATTTTTACTTGAAAACCTTAATTATTTAGGTTATAATTTCGATATTATTTTTTATCGGCTACACATCTTTAGGAAACACAATATTTTAGTTAAAATGACACACAACCTTGATGAAACGGATGTAATCATCCTAAAAGAACTTCAGAAAAACGGGCGGGCCCGGCGGAATAAACTTGCTGAGATTGTCGGGCTTTCTGTTCCCTCTGTTTCTGAACGGATGAAAAAACTGGAAGAGCGGAAGCTTATTGAAGGTTATTATGCCGTTCTGAATCCCAGAAACTTTAATTTTGACATCACTGCTTTTATTTTTGTCCAGGTCGATAACTCATCCTACTACCCCGATTTTGTCAGCGCAATGGAAAGCGTGGATGAAATTCTGGAGTGCCACTCCATTACCGGCGATGGTTCACACTTTCTGAAAATCCGCACAAAAAATACGGCATCGTTTGAGCGTCTTCTTTCCCGTTTACAGGCGCTGCCTGGCGTTAAAAAAACGCGTTCAAACATCGTGCTAACCACGTTCAAAGAAACCCGGCGCATCCCGATTAAACTCGATAAGGAAGACTGATCAAATACGCTACGGAACAAACCGGCATGATCAACAAGGCCATCACCAGCACAATCATCCTGCTGGCTCTGCTTTTTATTTCTGCGTCGGCGCAGGTGCAAACCGCTGTTTTCTGGGATGTTCCCGACCGAAACGAGGAAGTTCTGAATAACCTCAGCGCTATTGAGGAAGCTGGCATCCATTCCGTGATTATTTCCGGAATTATTGAGCCTTCGCGTTATACGCTGATTCACAACTCCGGGCTCGACGTCATCGTACAGATGCCGGTTTATTTTCCGCACCGGAATTTTTTTTCGCTTCATCGTGAGACATTCAACCAAATCGTTTCGCGCTATACTGATTACTACGGCGCTTTCGATTCCGTTTCCGGCCTGATTCTGCTGAAACATGGCGCTCTGCATCATGAAGAGTTTTTTGAGGATTTGTCCTATAAAGCGGTTGAAATCGCCGCGTCAAATCCGGCCCTGAAGTTATATCTGATTGATTCGCGTATTCAGGAATCACAAAATCATCCGTTTGAAATTGTCCTCCAAAAAACGCAGGATGTTTCGGTTCCCGATGGCTTCAACTCACCCGTAATTTTCTCATTTCCGCGCGACAACAAACTAATCAGCCTCAACCGGTTTCTGAGTGAGTCGAATCAGATTTCAAGACCCGTCTGGATGGATTGGAATGAACTCGGCCCGCTGATGGAAAGTGATTCCCGTTTTGCTGAGCTCATCAGAACGTTTTCGCAGGATGATGATCCGATTTTCCCAAATCCAAGAACGGAGCCGGATTCCTATGAGTTTTCCTGGCCTGTCTTTCTGCTGATCGTAACATGGCTCTTTTTTGCGGGACACTTCCGCTATTTCCCGAAATACAGAAACTCCATCTTTCGCTATTTTTTCAACTACACGTTTTTCACGAAGGATGTCATCGAAAGACTTGTTCGTTTTGGGCTCACAAACGTTGTGCTTTTGCTCAAATTCAGTTTTGTAAGCGGACTCGTTTTTCTTGCCGGCACGAATGCTGTCCTCTCTCCGGCCGGATTTGAGGCGCTTGGGCACTACTACCCTGCCCTGAGCACCCATACCGGAATTTTCTTTGCAGGATTTGTAGGATGTTTCGTTCTCCACATTTTCCTGATCATCTGGCTTTCCGCCGCAACCTTCCGTGCCGACATTTTTTCGCAGACGGCAGTTTTTCAGCTCTGGCCACTTCACTTAACGCTCATCATCGTTACTCTGATGGTAACACTTGATGTGACTAACGGCAGCCAGGTTGTGATTTACGGGATGATCATCCTCTTCTTTGCGGTTCACGCGGGCGTTTTCTTTTTGAGCAGTCAGACCATGGCCACAGAGCCAACGCTCGAACCATGGCTGCACCATTTGCTTACGACCATACTTTATGCCGCACTGCTTATCACGTGTTCGGTGCTGATCATCAGCTACACTGAAATTCCCTATATCTCCGAATTGATTTTATCACTCTGATAAAACTCTGATCAAACCAGCTCTTTTCTCAGTCGGGCGACCGGTAGATTCAGCTGCTCTCTGTATTTCGTTACGGTTCTTCTGGCGACCTGAAAACCATCTTTTCGCAGAAATTCCATCAGCTTCTGATCGCTGTACGGGCTGTCCTTTGGCTCTTTTTCTATAATCTCCGCCAGGCGGTTTTTTACTTCGCGGCTGGCCACATCTTCGCCGCTGTCGGTTCCCACGCCCTCGTTGAAAAAGTATCGTAGCTCATAAACCCCAAATGGCGTTTGAACGAACTTGCCGTTAACCACTCTTGAAATAGTGGAAACGTCCAGATTTACCCGCTCGGCTACATCTTTCAAAATCATTGGCTTCAGGCCTTTTCCACGCCTGAAAAAATCTTCCTGAAGCGCCACAATCGTCTGCATTACGTTCATAAGCGTATTCTGTCGCTGCCTAAGGCTGTCGATAAACCACTTCGCCGACTCCATCTTATCCTTGATAAAATGATGCGTCTCTTTATCCTCACGGCTCTGTTTTTTCTTGCCTTTCAAATGCTCCAGCATCGACATATAATGATTCGAAATCTTCATATCCGGCAAGTTGCGCCGGTTCAGGCGAATAACAAAGTCTCCCGCATCCTCTGATGAATCATCGTCCGTACTTTCCTGGAAGAAAACCTCAAAATCAGGAATAACGTAATTTCCGGCATCCGAAGCTGATTCAAAAAAACCGGGCTTGGGATCAAGTGTCTGGAGGAAATGAAACGCATCCCGGATTTCATCTTCCGATAAATTGAGCCGCTTCATCAAACGCTGAAAATGTTTTTTCTCGACATCCTCCCAGTGATCCCGAACCATTTTCAACACATGTTCCCGTGCCGGCGACTGATCCTTCGAAAGCTCAATCTGAACCAGCAGACACTCTCTCAGATTTCTGGCCGCAATTCCCGGTGGATCGAGCCGCTGAATGCGTTTCAGAACATTCTCCACCTCTGATGGCTGCACAGGTACGCCGGTCTGAAAAGCGATGCCGTCCGCAACGGAGGAAAGTTCGCGGCGAAAATAACCGTCATCATCAATAGAGCCCAAAATCTGATCGGCTATAAAGCGCTCTTTTTCGGACAGATCAAGCAGCCATACCTGCTTTTCGAGTTTTTCAAGCTGTGATTCCTGGTACGGTTTGGGAAGATCCCGCCAGTCGTCCTGATCCGGATTGTAGCTGGTGCTGCCCGAACCCGGCTCATCATCGCTGAAGTAGGAATCCCAGTCTATTTCACGATCGTCCTCAATTTCCCGTTCTTCGGAATCGTCGCGCTCATCATCAGAATCATCCGCCTGAACGGTCATTTCCTCTGGTTCATCCCCGGCTTCCTCAAGCGTCGGGTTCATCTCAATTTCTTCCTTTATCCGCTGCTCAAATACCTGCGTTGGCATCTGCAGCAACTTGATGTACTGAATCTGCTGCGGCGAAAGTTTCTGCTGCAGCGACTGCCGCTGGGATAATGAGGGTTTCTGGCTGATCATACCGTCATCCCCTCCTGAACCCGGATTTCACGGCACATCCGCAAAAATTCGCGGTACCACTCGGGCCCGTATGCTCTCGTAAGCGGTGCTTCCAGAAACTCAGCCAGAAAGATATTCTCATCCTCGCCGCGATCGCAGGCGGGAGAACACATATCGGGGATATACTCAAAATTGACGTAATCCGAATTTCCCGATTTCAGCACGCGCAGCGGATATAAATGGCAGCTGAGCGGTTTCTCCCAGCCGGTTTTGTTTTCATAGTATGCCCGCTGGATGGAGCAAAGCGCGACTCCGCTATCATCGTATTCAACAAAAACGCATTCGGCGCCATCCACTGTAGCGAGTTCGAGATTTTCTCCGTTTCCGCGAATCAAACCATTTTTTTTAACTTCAGTTACCGCTTCATCCGCGAGTTCGGGCGATAACATCTTCCACATCTTATTTAGTACCGGAACTTCGGTCTTTTTAACCGGCGCACCGGCATCTCCGCGAACGCAGCAATTACCCTTGCAGACGCTTAAATGACACGCAAATTTTGCCGTGGCGATGTCATCCGATAAATACACATTTCTTACTGCGAGCATATAATTTTTGGTTTCCGGAATTTACGAAAACTGCTGTCAAGGCTAAAGATTTTATGTGCGGAGCATCAACTTTCAGGCGGCCGGAAATCTGCGGATTTCTGAAAAGACTCTTTGATAATTGAGTCGAATAGTCTATTATCAGGCAGGTTCTGATCACATCGCAATAAAAAAGGGCGATGTGGTCAAACATCGCCCTTTATAGGGGGTTTTATGATAGAAATTCTTTAAACTTGTGCCTCAAGCTGCTTCTTGAGGGTATTTTTCGGAACGGCTCCGATAATCTGGTCAACTACTTCGCCATTCTTGAAGATCAGCAGAGCTGGTATACTTCTTATACCATACTTAACGGATACTTCCGGGTTTTCGTCTACATTTACTTTGCCGATTTTTGCCTTGCCGTCAAATTCACCGGCAAGCTCGTCAACTACAGGCCCGATCATTTTGCACGGACCACACCATTCGGCCCAAAAATCGACCAGTACTGGAGTATCAGATTGCAGTACTTCACTTTCGAAGTTACTATCGCTTAATTCAATTGTTTTAGACATAACTGTTATTTATTTAGTATTTGTATTTATAAACGAATCTCAAATAAAAAAAGTTCGTAACCCGAATTTCGGTTTACACTTTTTATCACCTTATATTACTAAGTGGTAATATAAGAATATTTACTGACTTTTCCCTGACCTCCAGGGATTACCCAACATCCTGTTTTTCAAGAATTACGTTTTCTTTCCCCAGAATTTTACGCATTTCTTTCAAAAACTCCTCTGACGGATCAACCACAAACTTTCGCGCATTCATCCGCAGCATACTCGCGTGCGGACTGTTAATTGTGAGCGATACCGTCGACTTCCCCTTACTTTTTTCACACAGCCCCGCTACATCTTTCAGCATATCTGTGTTTAATTCTCGCGTGTTCAGCATTAAACGCACTTTTATTTTATGCTGATTTTTTTCCCTGAGATTTTCGATACGCTCCAGTGATCGAATTAAAATCTTCGGTGAGCCGCTTTTCTGGTCGATGTTCCCCTCTACGACCACAATATTATCGACCTGCATGATATTCATAAACTTGTCGAACGCATCAGAAAAGGCGATCAGCTCGATATTTCCATGCTCATCTTCAAGCGATAAAAAAGCGATGGGACGCCCCTTCCGGTCTGTTATTTTCTTCACGGATGTCAGAATCCCGGCGACCATCACCGGCGAGCGTTCCTGAAGGCTCATCAGTTTGCCGTTTTCGAGTGTGTGCGAGCAAAACAGCCTGATATCCTCTCTGTATTTGTTCAGGGGATGTCCACTGAGATAAAACCCGATGTGCTCGCGCTCTTTTTTCAGCCGCTCTATATTCGACCATGGCTGCACATCCTTCAGCCTGGGCTCATCCATTTCCTGTGATCCGCTTCCCGGCCCGAATAAACTGGCCTGATTCATTGCCTCTTCGTGCTGCTTGCGCTGCGCGTAGCTTATGGCATCGTCCAGGCTGGCAAACAGTCTGGATCGCTCTTTGGTAATCGAGTCAAATGATCCGGCCTGAATCAGGCTTTCGATCGCTTTACGATTACAGTGCTTCAGGTCCACGCGTGATGTGAAATCAAACAGGCTTTTGTACAGACCGTTTTCCTCGCGCTCTTTTACCAGCGAAATGACCGCGTTTCCGCCAACGCCTTTGATCGCCTCAAGACCGTACTGAATCCGGCCGTCACGAACCACAAATTTTCCCGCACCGCTGTTTACGTTCGGGGGATCAATCGGCACGCCAAGGCTGCTGCACTCCTCGATGAACGTTGTGACCTTTTTGATATCACTCATGTTGTGCGAAAGCACCGCAGCCATAAACTCGGCCGTGTATTTCGCCTTAAAATAGGCCGTCTGATACGCCAGTACGGAATACGCCGCGGAGTGGGATTTATTGAATCCGTAGCCGGCAAAAAGCGCCATTTTATCAAAAACGGCTTTGGCAACTTCCTCTGAAAATCCTTTTTTAACTGCCCGTTCCATAAACTTTTTCTCTTCGGGCGGCAGGAGTTCTGGTTTCTTTTTACCCATGATCCGGCGCAGGATATCCGCTTCTCCGAGTGAATAACCGCCCATCGCCTGCGCCACCCGCATGATCTGCTCCTGGTAAACCATAATCCCGTAGGTCGGCTCCAGAATTTCTTTCAGGATCTCATGCTCGTACTCAACCTCTTCCTCGCCGTGTTTTCTGCGGATGTAGTTCGGGATAAACTGCATCGGCCCCGGACGATAAAGCGCGTTCATGGCAATAAGGTCATCGATCACCGTCGGCTTCAGCTCGCGCAGATACTTCCGCATCCCGTCGGACTCAAACTGGAACGTACCCACCGTTTCGCCGCGCTGGTACAGCTGATACGTAGGCTCATCATCCAGCGGGATGTCATCCAGATCATACTCTTTTCCGTAATTTTCCTTTACGAACGCAATGGCCGTTTTAAGGATGGAGAGCGTTCTAAGGCCAAGGAAGTCCATCTTCAGCAGGCCGCACATTTCCGCGCTCGGGCCGTCGTACTGGGTAATGACGTCCTTTTCCTTCGACAGCGCAACCGGAACATACTCGTGAACATTTCCGGGCGCAATGATCACCCCTGCCGCGTGAATTCCGGTTTGGCGCGCGCATCCTTCCAGAACTCTCGCGTACTGCATCATCTTCCTGATCTTTTCATTCGGATCGTTGAAGAGATTGGCGATCATTTCCGCTGATTCAGGATTTTTCTCGCGATCCAGAATCTTTTTGAAATTATCGAGACCGGGTTTTTCAGGGAAGATTTTTGAAATCCGGTTTACCTCGGATAGCGGCACGCCCAGCACGCGGCCAACATCGCGGATGGCGGTCTTGGCTTTCATCGTGCCATAGGTAACTATCTGAGCTACATTCTGCCGGCCGTACTGCTCAACCACATAATCGATCACCGCCTGTCGCCCGGCATCATCAAAATCGATATCAATATCGGGCGGACTCACGCGCTCCGGATTCAGAAAACGCTCGAAAAGCAGATCGTACCGCAGCGGATCAATATTGATGATTCCGATACAGTACGCCACAATTGAACCCGCAGCTGATCCTCTTCCCGGCCCGACGTAAACGCCGCGTTCGCGCGCCACGCTGGTGAAACTCTCCACAATCAGGAAGTATCCGGCAAAGCCCATGTTTTTGATGATCGCCAGCTCCATATCAATCCGCTCAGAAATTTCTGCGGTGATTTCGCCGTAGCGTTTGCGCGCGCCTTCGTACGTCACGTGCCGGAGATAATCGTCCATATCCGCGAACGCTTCAGGCACGTTGTAATTTGGCAGAAGCAGTTCGGAGGATAGCTTCACCGGCTCCACCTTATCCACGATTTCAGCGGTATTATCCACGCTTTCGGGCACATCGCTGAACAGCTCGAGCATCTCTTTCGGTGTTTTGAGATAAAACTCGGGATTCAGGTTATTGTGATCATCCGTAAAACGAAACCGGTTCGGGTCATCCAGATCGGCGTTGGTTTGCAGAGCCAGAAGTATATCGTGCGCCTCGGAATCCTGCTTTTCGACGTAATGCGAATCGTTGGTCGCAATCATCTTCACGCCAAACTCTTTGCTCCATCTGATCAGAACTTCGTTACACGTATCCTGATCACCAAGTCCGTGGCGCTGGAGCTCGATGTAGTAGTCATCCCCGAAAACGTCCAGATACCATTTAAAAATCTTTTTCGCCTCATCCTCGCCTTTCCGGAGGATCGTCTGATTTATCTCACTGGCTACGCAGCAGGTCGTGGCAATCAGGCCTTCGCTGTGTTCTTTAAGCACATTTTTATCAATGCGCGGCTTGTAGTACAATCCATCCAGGTAGCCCAACGAGCAAAGCTTTACCAAATTCCAGTAGCCCGTTTTATTTTTGGCCAGCAAAACCTGATGATAGCGCGTTCTGTTCTCGCGGTCGTCCATCGTAACCGGCGTTACGTAAAACTCACAGCCGATGATCGGTTTCACGCCGGCACTGTTCGCTTTGTTCACAAACTCCGGCACGCCAAACATATTTCCGTGATCGGTAATGGCGATAGCCGGCATTCCCGATGTTTTGGCTTTCTGGACCAGCGATGAGATATCGGCGGCGCCATCCAGCATGCTGAAAGTGGTGTGACAATGCAGGTGAGAAAATTTATTCATGAACCGGTTTTGCGGGTTACGATCAGTTGAGCCTATCTGCTCTTACAGTTTTGATTTTACTACTTTTATACGCCCCTTTGGCAGGATTGTATTTCCAAACTAATGATAAAATAACTGAAATTCCTCATTGAATATTTTCCAAAAAATACGTGTACTCAAAAGGGGCGATTTTAGTCTTAAAAAATTTCTGATTGT
>PXAI01000372.1 GCA_003567135.1 Balneolia bacterium
AGAATGCGTCCGGCAAGCGAAATATCCCGCGTTTCTACCTTGATGCCGGCTTTCCCTGAATACGCGCTGATAAACGGCAGCAGCGAGAACGTAGCCAGCATGGGAGCTTCATCGGTAAGTGTATAAATAATTTTCGGTGTTTTAGACATAGCAGCTGAATCTGGTTTGATTTAATAAAAATTTAGCCCTCGTTTTTGAAATCGGCCCGGCCTGAAAAATTGAACGTCGATAAAGGCTGATTAATTCAGGAAAATAAAACAGGAAAAGGTATAAACGAAATTGCAGGACAGATAAGAGTTGCGGGTTTCGGGGTTCGCAATTGAATATCGATTACGGACTATTGATTATTGGTGTTGGTGAATGTTGCGGGGATGGAAGAGTTGCGGGTTTCGGGTTTCATCAATTTTCGAATTCGTTGCCTTCGCCCTATGGGGCGCCCGAAGCCAGTTCTGTTAACGACGATTCTAATCCAAATCCCCGTTTCAGGAAACAAACCTGACTGGTTTCGAAAACCAGTCAGGTTTTGGTGATAAAGGCTAATTTTTCCGGATGCCGGAAATACAGCCACCGGGAACCATCCGCAAATTTCACGATCACCTTTTTCGCCCCTACCATCGTGGGTCGTTTTGATACACGTTTTCCGCTGCGCTACAAACGTGTTGCTCCATCCGGAGCAAGTTCTGCGACCGACGATTATTTTCGAATCCGATAAAATCTTAAATCACTAATCGCACGTCACAAATCTGAAATCCTCTACTTCCAAACCGAATCGAGCGGTTCGAACCCTCTCGAAACAAGTTTTTGACGGACATCTTCATTCACGGGTAGCCATTTGATTTGGGTGTCCGGCATTTCGGGGAACAGGGCGTTTAGCTGGGCGGGAAGGGTTTCGGAGTGGGTCAGAATGGTTGTGGGCGGGGTTTCTTTCAGGCCGGTGTGGTAGATTCGGAGCATTTCGGAATCGGCGGGTTGCGTTTCTGACACCTGGATTCGTATGAAGTCGATTCCGAGCTCGTGCAGGAAATCGGGGATTTCTTCTTCTTTAGGATCGCCGCCGGGGCACAGCGTGAGGCCGGTTCGTTTGAGCCGGAGCATAAACTCCATCAAATCAATAATTCTGCTGGCGGGCGGCAGCAGTACGGCAAATCCCTGATCGTTTAAGTAATCGAAGCTTTCCTGATCGACTACAAAATGGACGCAATCCTTAATTCTATCCTCAAGCCCATTTTCCCGCAGCGCTTTCAGAAAATGCTCCGCGTTTATTTTTGTGCTGTGGATGATATTCTGAATTTCGTGATCTTCCCCCAGGTGTTCCTGAAGCGCCTTCGAAACATCCGTCGGAAAAATCTGTTGCAGCGGATAATGGCGCCACTCTTCATCCCCCGAATCGATATAACGGGTGAGTTCTGGAAATTTTTGCGGATTGAAAAAAGCGGTTTTCATCTGGGACGGGCTAAAAATCTGGAATTACATGGGCACCAAAAGTAAGGCAGGAATAAGGAAAATAAAACAGTTGCCCCGCAAATTAAGCCTTAACGCTTAGTTTTTCGTATATTAGGAGATGCAATTAGCCGAACACAGGTTCGGTTTTTTTTTCAGAAAAAGAAACACACCAATCCTGAAAAATAATCATCCGGAACCATGATACAGTCTTATCTCAACAGCGTGGATAAGTTTATTGTTGTTGGCGATCGCGTGCTGCTGAAGCCGCGGGAATTTGAAAACCAGACTGAATCCGGCCTGTTTCTTCCACCCGGTGTGCACAAAAAAGATAAAATCCAGAGCGGATACGTGATCAAAACGGGTCCGGGATACGCTGTTGCACCTCCATCTGAAACCGATGAGCCCTGGAAAGAATCGAGCAAGCAGCCGGCTTATATTCCGCTGCAAAGCAACGAAGGGGATCTGGCGATATATCTTCAGGAAAAATCCTATGAAATTGAATTTGAAAAAGAGAAGTATGTGATTGTCCCGCAGTCGGCCATTCTTCTTTTAATCAGAGAGGATCAGATTTAGCTGAACAAATTTGGCTTTGTAAAAAACCCGGAACCTTATCCACACCACGAGGTTAAATTCGGGTAAAATTGCTTGTATCTATGTTAGTACGGTCTTACAAAATAATCACCCTTTGGTTGGTATGCGCGCTCGCGTTCATGGCTGGCGGTGTGTCGCCGGCTCAGGCTCAGATTGTCATAAATGAGGTGATGGCTTCCAACCAGACCACCATCGCCGACGAAGATGGCGATTACGAAGACTGGATTGAAATTCTGAATATTTCAGGCGAGCCGGTTAATCTTGAAGGATATGGACTGTCGGATGATTACGAGCGCCCGTTTCGCTGGGAATTTCCGAACATTACGATCTATCCCGGTCAGTATATGCTGATTTGGGCATCCAACAAAGACCGGCGAAATCCCGCGCTCCCGCTTCATACCAATTTTGCTATCAGTTCATCGGGCGAAGAAGTGCTGATAACGCATCCCGGCGGTGAGCGAATTGATGAAATGGAGCCGATCGAAATTCCCACTGATATTTCCCGGGGGCGCTACCCCGACGGCACCGGCGATTTCGTCTATTTCCAAAACCCGACACCCGGCGCGCCAAATACCAACGGCACCGGAGATGGCATCACCCAGCCGCCGGTTTTTTCTCTTGAGCCCGGTTTTTATTCCGATACAATTACGCTCGAAATCACTCATTCAGATCCCAGTGCGCTCATTTATTACACTACCGATGGCCGCACTCCGGACACCACATCTACGCTTTATACCGGTCCGGTAGAGCTTGCCTCACGGGAAGATGATCCCAACTATTTTTCAATGATCCGCACTAATCCGCCGGAAGCCGATGATATGGGATATGGTTGGATCGAGCCAGATGGAAATGTTGATAAGGGGAACGTGATCAGGGCGATTGCGGTCGCGCCGGAAAGCATTCCTTCTGAAGAAATTTCGGGAACGTGGTTTATTGGCATTGACAATCCTGCGGAACTACCGGTTTTTTCCATTCAGGTTGATGAAGAGCATTTTTTCAGTGACGAAACCGGAATTTATGTGCCCGGCGATGTGTACAACGAACTCGGCTGGCCGGGAAATGTGTGGGGTGATCCTAACGCGAACTATTTTGAACGCGGCATTGAGTGGGAGCGCGAAGGCAGGCTTGAGTTTTATAAAGACGGCGCCCCGGTAATGCTTCGAACCGCCGGTTTCAGAATTCATGGCGGCGGATCAAGAGTGATGCCCATGAAGTCGCTCCGGCTCTATGCAAGAAATGCTTACGGCGACCGAAATTTCGAATATCCGTTTTTTGATGACCCGCGCTACAACAGCTACAGGCGGCTGATCCTTCGAAATTCCGGTCAGGATTTTTATAACAGAGCCACCATGTTTCGTGATGCTTTTATGCAGAAGCTGGTTGGGGATATGAACTTCGATACCCAGGCTTATATGCCATCCATTGTGTTTTTGAACGGTGAGTACTGGGGGATTCACAATCTGCGGGAGCGCTACGACCGCCACTATTTTGAGCGCGTGCATGGGGTGCCCGAAGGCGAGCTGGATTATCTGACGGGCGAGAATACTATAAAAGAGGGATCCAAACAGCACTATTTGAGCATGATTTCATTCATCCAGAATAATGATCTGGCGGATGACTCAAATCTCGAACATCTTTCGCAGATGATGGATCTGGACAATTATACCGACTATCTCATTGCCAATGTGTTTATCCGCAACAACGACTGGCCAGCCAATAATATTGACTTTTGGCGGTACAGCGGGCACGTTCCCGAGGGCTACGAAGGTACGCTCGACGGCCGCTGGCGCTGGGTTCTGTTCGATACAGATTTTGGCTACGGGCAAAGTGGCGGAAATTCTGCACACGAAATGAATATGCTTGCGTTTATTACCAATCCCGAAGGCGATAATTATGCCAATCAGCCGTGGTCAACGCTGATAATCAGGAACCTGTTCGAAAATCAGTCTTTCAAAGAACAATTTGCGATCCGGTTTTCTGATCTGATGAACTCCGTTTTTAAAACGAGTCGTGCGGAAATCCTGATTGATGAAATGAGCGAGGTGATTGAGCCTGAAATATACCGGCACCTGAAGCGCTGGGGTTATCCTCAGTCGTACTCTTTCTGGGTGGCAATGGTTAACAGCATGAAGCACTTCGCGGAAAAACGCCCTGAATATCAGTGGGATCATCTTACCGAATTTATGGAGGCCGACGGCCGCAGCGATATCACTATTGAGGTAAACAATCCGTCAGCCGGTTCGGTGCGGATCAACACGATCAACATTACGCCCGAAACGCCCGGACTTGATGATCCGTCGAATCTGTATCCGTGGACCGGAACATACATCAACGGAATTCCGGTAACGCTGACCGCGATTGAGCGTCCCGGATATTACTTTACGCACTGGGAAATTGATGATGAGGAGATCGAAGAGTACGAAATCGTGCTGTTACCAGAGGATGCGTCCGGCACGTTTATAAAAGCGCATTTTGAAGCTGAAGCCGATCCGTTTCCGGATGCGTTTCCACAGGCATGGAAATTTGGCGATGAGCAAACATTCTGGAGTTTCAACGAGTGGGATGCCGATATGCCTGCAGGTACCTATCCCGAAAACATGGCTTTTGTCTATATGGATGAGGATGATCCCGGGATAGAAGCGGAAATTGCGGGATTCACAAGTGGCGCGTTCAACCTCACATCAAGAACCAGAATAAACGGGCTTGGCGATAACGGGTTTGCGTTTATCAATACCGGAAATTCCGATGGAAATCCCGGATATCCCGGAACGCGTCTTGGCGGCGCTATTCTCGCGCTGGATACGCGGGGTCAGGATGAGCTGGAGCTCAGCTTTACAGCCGGAACCGTATTGCCAAATTCCCGGGAGTATGCGATTGTAGTACAATACAGAGCCGGTGATGAAGGCCCGTTTCAAACGCTCACGTTCCCTGATGGCTCACCCGTAATTTATGAGCGCAGCGAAGAAGAGGGGCACACCAGGGAGATCGGTCCGGTTTATCTTCCGTCTGAAATTCAGAATCTTCCCTACGTACAGCTTTTGTGGCGCTACTACTACACCGGCATCCGCCATGATGAAGACAGTGGTCAACGCTCGAAGCTGAACATCAGCCAGATTACCGTTTCTAATGGTTCAGATGTACCCATCGATGATGATCCTCCGCAAACGCCGCAGCAGGTTTCGCTTGATCAGAATTTCCCGAATCCGTTTAACCCGTCAACGGTCATCCGGTTTACGCTGCCCGAGCAGATGCACGCCCGCCTATCCGTTTATAACATTATGGGCCAGCGGGTTACTGTGCTAACCGATCGCGTACTCAGAAGCGGAAAACACCAAATAGCCTTCGATGGAACAAATTTATCCAGCGGGGTGTATCTCTATGTACTGGAAACCCCGGAAGCGCGCCTTACGCGTAAAATGCTTCTGGTGAAATAAAACCGCAGCGAACGCTTTC
Source organism: Balneolia bacterium (assembly GCA_003567135.1). Taxonomy (GTDB): domain Bacteria; phylum Bacteroidota; class Rhodothermia; order Balneolales; family Cyclonatronaceae; genus PXAI01. The sequence continues at coordinate 5,488 of PXAI01000372.1, forward strand.
CGTTTTGGGCAGTTTGGCGCGGGAATCATATATTGCGACTGTATTTTTATTACCAGACTTTTATGACCCTTTCAAAATTTTTTTCCGGATTATTTTTAACGCTTCTGCTGTTTGTCTCAGCCGCTGATGCTCAGATAGGAAGCTGGCAGAGTTTTCCGTCGCTCACGAATGCTCAGGAAATTGCCATGGATGATGAAGGCAATATCTGGGTGGCCACCCGCGGAGGTTTATACCGCTACGAACCCGGCGGCTCAATCGAATCATTCACAACCGTTGACGGCCTCTATGGCCCGGTAATTACCGCCATGGTTTTTGAACCGGGAGCCGAAAGGCTTTGGCTGGGATTCGGCGACGGCACTATCCAGCGGCTGGATACCCGGAGGCTCACTTTTCGCAGTTTTGACGATATCCGCCGCAGCGACCGTTTTTCCACTAAGAATATTAACAGAATTACTTTGGTGGATGATGAGCTTTTTATCGCCACCAGCTTTGGTATCGTAATCTTTGATCCATCTCAGGAAGTCGTTCGCGACAGTTACACAAATCTGGGCCGGTTTGATTCCGGAAGCACGGTCAATGATCTCGTTATTAGTAATAACATGATTTACGCGGCCACCAATAACGGACTTGCGGCCGGGGATTTGTCTGGCCCCAGCCTTAACGTGCCCGATAACTGGGATAACTCTGACGGACTCGGTAACCTCGGTTTATTTGAAAACTCAATCAGAAGTGTAACCTGGTTTGATGACCGCATTTATGCAGCTACCGGATCTCAGAATATGCAGTTCCATAACGGGGAGTGGAGCGCATCCACCGCATTTTCGGGGATTATTTCACGATTCAGATACAGCCGAAGTGGTGAAAATGTGCTCGGCGTGTCAACAAACCGGATTACCGTTCGTTATCCCGGCTTTCAGGTTGATGTTGTCATTCTGGAAGGTGACGAAAGGCTCACAACCCCGTTTCTTGATGATCTGAACGGCAATGAAACGCTTATATTCGGAACTGAAAATGATGGTATTGGAATTGCCTCCACCATTGACGGAGAAATCAATTTCCTGGTTCCTTCCGGCCCGACCATCAGCAACTTTACGGATATCAAAAAAGATGGTGATGTGATTATTGCAGGATCATCCAGCCGGGCTGCTGTGGATGGAATTACCGGAAATACCGGGTATCACATTTTCCGCAACGGGAACTGGAATACCTTCAACCGGATAAACAATGAAACGCTGAACGAGTTTAGTTTTGACGCGGCTTTCAGAACAGCCATCACAGATGATTACTTCTTTTTCGGAAGCGCGGGCCGTGGCCTGGCGAAGCACAACCGGTCAACTGACGAAATTGAAATTTTCAACGTATCAAATTCACCGCTTTTACCGGCACAGGGTCAGTCGTCATTTACCATTGTTGCCGGACTCGAATCGGATAATCAGAATAACGTCTGGATGACAACGGCCTACTCCACGCAGTCGGCGCTCTACAGGTACAGTGCTATCTCGGGCGAATGGGAAACCTTTCCGGTAAACGGCGCTGCGGGATCGGGGAACACGTACTACAATTTATTTATCGACTCATCCGGCCAGAAATGGATCAGCCTGCGCTCGCAGTCGGGCGAAGGCCGCGGACTTTTTGTACTGAATAAAAACGGATCTCAAACCCAGCAGGATGCGCCTCAGGGGGTACGGCTTACGTCCAACGCCAATGAAGGTAACTTACCCAATAATCAGGTGAACGCCATTGTGCAGGATCGCCGGGGGGAAGTATGGATCGGAACTGATCGCGGCGTGGCGCGGTTTCTTTTTCCTGATCGCGTAATCGACGGTTCGTCGATAGATCGCCAGGCCAATTTTTTGATCAACGCTGACACCGCCGCCGGATCACCGTTTTTACTTCGTGAAATTAATGCTACGGCCATTGCGGTGAATGCCGCGAACCAAAAATGGATCGGATCAACCGACTCGGGAATCTGGCTGGTGGATGAACCCGGCCGAAGAGTACTCAGGCATTTTACGACCGAAAACAGTCCGCTGCTTTCCAACTCCATCACCGGAATTTCCATTGATGATGATACCGGCTTGGTGTACATCGCCACCGACACCGGCCTGATCAGCTACGTGGACGTAACGCGCGAGGGCGAAACGTCGATGAATGATCTGTTTATTTACCCTAATCCGTATTTCTACAAAGAAGAAACCGGAAGCGTGTTTATTGAAGGATTAACCGATGGTACCACGCTGTCCATCATCACCGTGGATGGCCGCATGGTAAACCGGATCGATACGCGTGGCGGACGGGCGGAATGGAATGTGCGCGATTTTAACGGCCGGCGCGTTGCATCAGGTGTTTACCTGGTTGTGGCAAACGATTCGGGCGGAAACGAAAAAGGAATTGGAAAACTGGTAATTATCCGGTAAACAAACCGGAAAAAGAATGAAGAAAAGAGACAGAAAAGAGATTGAGTCGATGGTCTATCTGCTTGAAGACCCCGACGATTTCATACGAAAAAGTGTTAAAGAAGAGTTGTTGAAACTGAATGAAAATTCGGTTCCGATTCTGGATGAACTCCGCAGCAAAACAAGAGATAAAAACCAGCGGAAAGAGTTAAGGGAGATCATCCACACGATTACGTTTCAGAGTTTCCAGCACGAATTCCTGAACTTGCTGGACAATGGGATATATGATATCAAAGATCTGGAGGAAGCCGTTTTTCTGCTCTCAAGATTCGACGATCCTACGATGCGAACCGCGCGCTATAAAGAGATTCTGGATGATATGGCGCTCGAAATTACGCCCGAAATCCGCAATGCTTCATCCATGATATCCAAAATGAAGCTCCTTACCGGTTACGTGTACAACACAAAGGGATTTGAAGGCTGCAAGGATGATTACATCAATCCCAAACACTCTTATCTGAACCAGGTAATTGACAGCCGGAAAGG